>DASVBM010000362.1:0-15626 GCA_036375835.1 Chitinophagaceae bacterium
CGCGGAAAATAAGAATTTCTGTTATTACAGCCGCGGCTCTGCTTTTGAAACACTTACTGCGATAAAAAAAGCGAAAGAAAGAAATCTGATTGCAGACAATGAAATCCTGGTCCTCACGGCGCGATTGAACTACTATTTTAAGTTGATTGGCCCTTATATCAGATCAATTGGACAAAACGACGAAGATCCTGTTAAATGATCCTTTATCGGACCGCTGATTTCAGCTGACTTCGCTGACTTTTGCTGACTCCCGCTGACTTTCTGCTGACTTTTGCTGACTATTGCTGACTATTGCTGACTTTTGCTGACCCCGCTGACTTTTGTTGACTTTTGCTGACTATTAAAACCCACACTCATTATTCAATATCGCTACCCGGCAAAGTAATCCAACTCCTTCCCGAAATCAAGAAAAGGATATTTATCCTGCAGTTCCTTCGTTTTCCTTAGTTGCGCGTCGAGAAACTGCCGGTGTTGCTCGCTTGCGCGGTTGAAGGGCTTGTGATTCCTGGCCACTACCAGTTTGCGGATGTCTTCAGATAAGACCTGGGCGGTTTCGTCAAGACAATATTGGGAGAAGTTTTCAAGTACGAACTGTGTTGCGGCGTAGTTCGGATGCGCAAGATCGATATCGTAAAAGCGGTAGTCCCTGAGTACGTCAATAACCAGCTCATAGGCGGGAAAGTAATAGAGCCGGTCGAATTTGTTTACCAGGTGATGAACGGCTTCAATCAGCCTTGCCTTGCTTCGGTTATTGTCTACTACCCCATCCCGAAGGTGTCGCACCGGGCTGATCGTAAAGATAATTTTCAGGTGTTCATTAAAACGAAACAGCTGGTGTATCGTCTCATCGAATTTTGTAACGATCTCTTCGATTGTTGACAGGTGCTTGTTGAAAGTCTGCGGCGGCGCCTTATGACAATTGGCAACAGGCAGTCCCGAGTCGGCTAACTGGTAAACGAATGAAGAACCCAGGGTGATGATCAGCCAGTCTGCTTCACGAAGGAAAAGATGCGCTGCCGTCTGCGATTCGTTGATCAGCTGAAGGGAGGTATCGCGGTCCGGCCTTGAAAACCTGCTGTGGTGCTGCCAGCTATGCCAGCCGCCATTCAGTGCAAACAGTTCGTCTGCTGTGTATTGCCTGTTCCGGATATAAGATATGAGACTGTTGCAAACGCTCACCGGCTCGAACAGTATACCGTTAGGATTTTGCATCACCCTGAATTTTACGTCCATCAGGTGATTGCCTATATGTTCGGTAAAGCAGGAACCCGTAAGCATCAGTTTATGCCGGTAACTGATCGGCGGATCCAGTGGCCTGATATTGATCTGTGTAAAAAAGTTCATCCTGGCTGGTACTGCTGTGATTGGTTTAAATAAAAATCTCACCGGCGATCCGAAGGCTTTCCTGCAGTGCCTGCATATCAAGGTCACCCAGCAGTTTCCTTTCCTGCAGGCAACTGATGATATTTTCAGTGTTCATATTTCCAACAAGTTCATCCTGCGCCATAGGGCAGCCGCCGATTCCTTTTAAGGCACCATCGAAACGGGTGCAGCCGGCGTCAATGGCGGCTTCCAGTTTGCTTCGCCAGCCCGAAGGTGTGGCATGCAGGTGCACGCCAATTGTCGTATCCGGGTACTGACCGCGCAGGGTTTTTACCGCATAGCTGATCTGGTCCGGCGTTGCAAGTCCAACCGTATCCGCAAGCGAAATGATCCCTACCTCCCGCTTCACCATTTCTTCAGCCCACTTGAGCAACACAGCTGCATTGTATTCATCGCCATAAGGATTGCCAAAGCCCATGCTGAGGTATACTACCAGTTGTTTTCCATGTTTAATGCAAAGGTCCTGTATCTCCTCCACCCGGCCCAGGCTCTCTTCAATGGTGCTGTTCGTGTTTTTTAACTGGAACGTGGGTGAAATGGAAAAAGGAAAACCAAGGAAGGAAATCTCATCATACTGAACCGCGTCTCCGGCTCCGCGCAGGTTTGCTACAATAGCCAGTAATCTGCTCCTGCTGTTTTGTAATTCAAGACCCGGAATCACCTCTTTTGTATCAGCCATCTGCGGTATCGCTTTAGCCGAAACAAAGCTTCCAAAGTCGATCGTATCAAATCCCACACGCAGCAGCGCGTTCAGGTAACGTACCTTATCGGCAGTCGGAATAATATTTTTCCATCCCTGCATCGCATCCCGCGGACATTCTACCAGGCTGATCCTGTTCATTGCTCTGTGAAAAATTTTATCGCCAGTTCATATCCTTTCAACCCGAGGCCGGTAATACACCCCCGGCACTTCGTGGATACAAGTGATTGCTTCCGGAATTCCTCCCGCGCATAAATATTACTGATATGCACCTCGATCACCGGGGCTGTGATAGCTGAAATTGCATCTGCAATGGCTACCGATGTATGTGTATAGCCCCCCGGGTTCAACACTACACCGTCCACCTCGTAACCCACCCGCTGCAGTTCATTGATAAGCTCCCCCTCAACATTACTCTGGAAATAGCTGAGCTCAACACCACCGAACCGTTGCTTTAATGCATCATAAAAGCTTTCGAAGGTTTCGCTGCCGTAGATCCCCGGCTCCCTTTTCCCCAGCAGGTTCAGGTTCGGCCCGTTGATGATCGCAATCTTCATTGCATGAAAGTACTGAATAACTAAAAAACCCTGTAAATTGATACCATGAACAGGCGTTGGCAACTCATACTTTGTTCCGGCTTCTGGCTGGTGTTGTTCGCCTGGATATACGGATTAGTGAGCTACAGCCAGCATTCGGTGTATGTGATGGCTGCCGCAAAGCTTGCCACTTTTGTATTCGCCATTATTGCTATCATTGAAGTTGCGGTCTCAGGAGCGGTCAGCACCGGCGAAAAGCTACTCTGGATTATCGTACTGATACTTTTCAGCCTGCTGAGCTGCATGGTTTACTATCTCATGGATTGGCGAAGCGAATTATTGTATCCCGGACGTGGTAAAGAATCATCACCCGTTACTGATCCGGAAGTCAGCCAGGATACAGGGTACGGGCCGGAAGGGTAAACGAAGAGACCCCCTCGCGGGATCTCTGCTAATCATTTTAATGAGCATGGTCGTGATACAATACAACCGGTTCAACCGATTCACGGCGCTATCAGACTTATAGGGACATTATAGGGACCTTATAGGGACTTTATAGGGACTTTACCGTTATCGCCCTGCTTTCGCTCCGCGTTCCGCCTGTGCCCTACCCTGTATGTGCCAGATATCCGGTAGTGCTCTACATATGCCCATACTAAACGCCACACCCGGTACGGCCGTTGGTGGCAAGATATGTTCCGGCTTCGCGGATCGTATTGAACCGAACTATCTTTAACCCTTCATCATCTCTACAAATTCGTCAAACAGGTAACGGCTGTCGTGTGGGCCGGGTGTACTTTCGGGGTGATACTGTACACTGAATGCTGGTTTACCTTTTACGCGGATGCCTTCTATTGAACCATCGTTGAGGTTCACATGGGTTATCTCGAGCTTCGGATTGTCTTTAATGGACTCAGGGTTTACACCAAACCCGTGATTCTGGGTGGTGATCTCGCAGCGGCCGGTAATAAGGTTCTTCACGGGGTGATTCAGTCCCCTGTGGCCATGGTGCATCTTGAAAGTATCTACGCCATTGGCGAGTGCAAGCAACTGGTGCCCGAGGCAAATTCCGAATGTAGGTTTGTTCTCCTCCAGTAGTTCCTGTACGGTTTTGATCGCGTAATCCATGGCGGCGGGATCACCGGGCCCGTTACTGATGAAGTAACCGTTTGGATTAAACTCTTTCAGTTTGCTAACCGGGGTGCGGGCAGGATAAACACGCACATGCGCACCGCGATGCACCAGGCATTCGAGGATATGCTTTTTCACACCGAAATCAAGTACGGCTACTTTGATGGGCGAAGCGGGGTCTCCCAGTTCATATTCCTTATCCGTGCTGACGACGCTGGCGAGTTCAAGCCCATCCATATCGGGGCAGTCTGCCAGCTGGTTTTTCAGCTTTTCAACATCCATCTCCTCGGAGGAGATGATGCAATTCATCGCTCCTTTGGTACGGATATGCGCCACCAGCGCCCGCGTATCTACGTCTTCTATTGCAACGATCTCATTTTTCTTCAGGTAATTGTCCAGCGAACCCACTGCCTGGAAACGGCTGAAGAGTTCCTCCAGGTTCCGGCAGATCAGCCCTTTGATCTTCACGGAATCGCTTTCAATGTCTTCGTCACTCACACCGTAGTTGCCTACGTGAACATTATTCATGATCAGCACCTGGCCGTAATAGCTCGGGTCGGTAAACACTTCCTGGTAACCGGTCATGCCGGTATTGAAACAGATCTCTCCGGTAGTGGTCCCGATCTTTCCAAAAGCACATCCCTTAAAAACATTTCCGTCTTCCAGTACTAAAACCGCTGGCTGTTTATGAACTGTCATGAATAAATTATTTACGATGCAAAAAAATAAAATCTCCTGTTTATTCGCTGTCAAAGTTTTCTACACTGCCGTGGTACGCGGGTTAAAAAAAAGGCAGAACCAACGTCCTGCCCTTTTCTATTTAAAACCACTTCAACATTGTTATTCTTCGGTTTTTGGAGTTTCCGGAGTAGCTTCAGCTGCTGCTGCATCTTCCGTTTTCGCGGTTTTCTTTGCACCGGTGCTCCTGCTTCTACGGGTCTTCTTAGCCGGCTCTGCAGACTTGCTGATACCCTTGCCATAGATCTCGTTGAAGTCAACCAGCTCGATCATCGCGGTTTCCGCGTTATCACCCGGGCGGATACCCAGTTTGATGATACGGGTGTAACCACCGGGACGGCCTGCTACTTTAGGTCCAACCACAGAGAAAAGCTCTTTCACCGCGGTGTTGTCCTGTAAATAGCTGAACACAACCCTGCTCTGGTGCATGATCTGCTCCTTGCTGTCGTTCTTCTTTGTCTTGGTGATCAGCGGCTCGATATACACCCGCAAAGCTTTGGCCTTGGCCAGGGTGGTAACGATACGCTTGTGTGTGATCAGTGCGTTGGCCAGGTTTGCCAGTAACGCTTCCCTGTGTGCTTTTTTACGGCCCAGGTTTTTTGTTTTGTCTCCGTGACGCATGACTTTTAGTTTTTAACTCTATACCGTGTCAGGAATTATAGAGTGCGCTTCCCATTTCCGGGGAAATGAAAAGCTATGATGAAATAAAAATAAGAGCGGCTTTTGCCAGTCCTGAACGCGTGGATTAATCCAGGTTATCCAGTCCAAGCTTATGCAGGTCCATCCCGAAGCTCAGGCCTCTTTCATTCAGTACCTGGTCGATCTCAGCAAGTGATTTCTGTCCAAAGTTCCTGAACTTCATAAGGTCTTCCTGCTCGTACTGTACCAGCTCGCTGAGCGAGTT
Source organism: Chitinophagaceae bacterium (assembly GCA_036375835.1). Lineage (GTDB taxonomy): Bacteria > Bacteroidota > Bacteroidia > Chitinophagales > Chitinophagaceae > JAEZDC01. Next base: position 5,393 of record DASVBM010000362.1, read on the forward strand.
GATCTTCGCGGCTTTCAGGCAGTTGAACGCGCGTACGGACAGATCGAGGTCTTCCAGCGGCGTCTTCAGCACCTTTCTCAGCTGCAGTACCTGCTCGTCCACCACATCTTCTTTCTTGTCTTCCTTGTTGTCGAAAGTGATGTTCTCGTCAGTGATGATCATCAGGTGCTGGATCAGGATCCTTGAAGCCTGTTTCACCGCTTCCTCGGGGTGGATCGTACCGTCTGTAGCAACGTCGAGAACCAGTTTCTCATAGTCGGTCCTTTGTTCTACACGGTAGTTTTCTATTGAATAACGTACATTCTTGATGGGCGTATGGATAGAATCGATCGCGATCCATCCGAATGCAGCGTCTTTCTGCTTATTTTCTTCAGCGGGAACATAACCACGGCCTTTTGCGATCGTCAGTTCAATGTCCAGCTTTGAGGTAACATCCATGGTGCAGATCAGCAGCTCCGGGTTCATCACCTGGAAGCTCTGGCTCAGTTCACCGATCATTGCTGCGGTGAATTCAGTCCTGCCCTTTATAGAAAGGTTGATGCGCTCGGTAGGAACGTCGTGGTCAACATTCTTTTTAAAGCGAACCTGCTTAAGGTTCAGGATGATCTCGGTAACGTCTTCTGTAATGCCCTTGATGGTAGCAAACTCGTGGTCAACGCCTTCGATCTTGATGCCAACGATAGCATAACCTTCTAATGAGCTGAGCAATACCCTGCGCAGTGCGTTTCCAATCGTGAGACCAAAACCTGGTTCCAGCGGACGGAATTCGAACTGGCCTTCAAAATCTGTTGCTTTCTGGAGAACGATCTTGTCGGGCTTCTGGAAGTTTAAAATTGCCATTTATACTTCGTGTTTTAGGTTTAATATAAACAGTCGCGTTTCAGGGTTCAGCACCCTGCAGGACTATTACTTCGAGTACAATTCCACAATCAGCTGTTCCTTGATGTTCTCCGGAACGCTTTCCCTTTCAGGAAAAGTGATGAACGTACCTTTCTTCTCTGTTTCGTTGAAGTCGATCCAGCCGAACTTGGGGTTCTTGCCACGGATCTGGCTTGTTACCGCGGTGTTATCATTGCTCTTAGGCTTAAGCGCGATGACGTCACCCGGCTTACAGGTGTAAGAAGGGATGTTCAGTACTTCTCCGTTAACGGTAATGTGTTTGTGAGAAACAAGCTGGCGTGCGGCCGGGCGTGAAGGTGCGATACCCATGCGGAAAACGGTGTTGTCCAGTCTTGCTTCCAGGAGCTTGATCAGGTTTTCACCGGTTACACCTTTCATTCTTGCGGCTTCTTCGAATGTGTTGCGGAACTGACGCTCTAAAACACCGTAAGTGTATTTAGCTTTCTGTTTTTCTCTCAGCTGGAGCGCGTACTCACCGAGGCTCTTGCGCTTTCTTGCTGCGCCATGCTGACCCGGAGGGTTGCTGTTCTTGCTGAGATACTTTCCATTGCCCAGGATGGGCTCACCGAAAATGCGGGAAATTTTGGTCTTAGGACCATTGTAACGTGCCATAATTGTTTTTCATTTCGATTTTTTTAGAATCGGCGCGTCCATCGGTAAAAAATCGTAAAAAATTAATGGAGCGCCCTTTATTAAAATGAAATTCCAATATAAAATTCCAAATTCCAAACGCTCAGTTCCAGTTGTTCCCCATTGGGATTTGGAATTTCAGCATTTGGAATTTAGACCATTAAACTCTTCTTTTCTTGGGAGGACGGCAACCGTTGTGCGGCAGCGGGGTAATGTCCTTGATCATTGTTACCTCGATACCTGATTGTGCCAGTGCCCTGATAGCACTCTCACGACCTGCACCGGGTCCCTTTACATAAACATCAACGCGCTTCACTCCTGCTTCCACTGCAACCCTGGCGCAATCAGCGGCAGCCATCTGTGCAGCATACGGAGTGTTTTTCTTAGAGCCTTTAAAACCCATCTTACCGGCAGATGACCAGCTGATCACCTGTCCCTGTTTGTTGGTAAGGCTGATGATAACATTGTTGAATGTTGCGTTGATGTGCGCATCGCCGTAGGCGTCAACCTTCACGATCCTTTTCTTCGCTGCGGCTTTCGCGCTGTTCTGAGCTTTTTGTACTTTAGCCATTTTAATTTTTTGAGGTAGTCTTCTGAATTTTTGCCCCTCCTTCGCCAGCTATGCTGCACGAGATCCGGCGGCTTTATTGATGAAATCCCAAAAACCAAAATTCCAAATTCCGGTATTGGTATATGGAATTTGGAATTTCCGGCCTGGAATTTTATTTCTTCGGTGCCTTCTTCTTACCTGCAACCGTCTTACGCTTACCTTTCCGCGTACGGCTGTTGGTACGGGTACGCTGGCCGCGAACCGGTAACCCCTTACGATGGCGAAGGCCACGGTAGCATGCGATGTCCAAAAGGCGCTTGATGCTCATCTGAACCTCAGAACGCAGTGCACCTTCCACTTTGAACTCGTTGGTGATGATGTTACGGATTGCTGTCAGTTCATCATCGTTCCACTCGTGAACTTTCTTGTCGTAAACGATACCTGCTTTATCCAGGATGTACTGGGCAGTTGAGCGACCTATACCGTAGATATAGGTAAGACCGATTTCGCCTCTTTTATTCTTTGGTAAGTCTATACCGGCAATACGAGCCATAATTTATATACTGTTTTCTTTTTTAATAGTTCTGCTTCACAGGAAGGATTATCCCTGCCTTTGCTTAAAGCGCGGGTTCTTCTTGTTAATGATGTACAGCTTGCCCTTCCTGCGAACGATCTTGCAGTCTGCGCTCCGCTTCTTAACTGATGCTCTGACTTTCATCGATTTGAATGTTTATGTTCAGTTTATTTATACCTGAATATTATCCTTCCCCTGCTCAGATCATATGGGCTCATCTCCACTCCAACCTTATCTCCCGGCAGAATACGGATATAGTGCATCCGCATTTTTCCCGAGATCGTGGCCAGTATTTCATGACCGTTTTCTAACTTCACCCTGAACATGGCATTACTCAATGCCTCCAAAATAACTCCATCCTGTTTGATCAGCGGTTGTTTCGACATATGATTTTTCGGGGCTGCAAAGATATTGGATTGCAACCGAAATATGAAAAAACGGCCTTAAATAATTGGAAAATTTGGGCAAAACTTAATAAAAAACAGGGTAAAATCCGGACTTTTCCGCCCAACAGCCCAAACCTCCCTGGTTTTCCCCGCCTGGCTACGCTAATTTTACCGCCCGCGGGGCGAAATTACAGTGACTTCACCGGCTGGCGGCCTGCAGCTCAAACAATTAATTCTTAAATCCTACCCCCACCCAGTACCTGCCGATGAACCTGGAAGCGAAAAAACGAAGAGACAGGGTGATCATATGGGCCATTTACATCATGTACCTGCCCTGCTTCCTCGCCGGCCTTGATAATTACAATTACATTGTTAATAATTCCACCTCCATCGACCTGCTCTACCGGGTAGTGGGCGCCCGTATGATGATGGATGGAAAATCACCCTACCGCTACCAGTGGAAAGCCGGCGGTGAGGAGGCAATAAGATATTACCACCCCATTCCCCGCTACTCGCAAAGCATTAACGGCGTTACCGTTACCCCTGCTGTTTTATGGCTGCACCAGCCGGTAGCCAACGCTGATTTCTGCCAGGTATCCCGCATGTGGTTCGGCGTTGAACTTGCCCTGGTTTTTCTTTCAGGATTGCTTTTGCTGATCATTTGCCAGGGCTGGCAACAAAAACTGCTGGCACTGCTCACCCTCACCTGCTTTTTCGTGTTCGGCCGGAACCTGTACCTCCACCTGCATTCGGCGCAACTCTACCTGGTTTACGCTTTTGTCTTCATCCTGCTTTATTTTATCCTTTCATCCGGGATCACCCATAAATATATCATTGCCGGCGTGCTCGTTGCAGTAGCGGCCTGGCTCAAGCCGTTTTTCGTTTTACTGGTAGTGCCTTTCCTGTTCAGGCGAAACAGGAAGCTGATCACCGGTTTTGCGGTAATGGCGGTTGTCCTCGCACTGCACGCCATATTAATGGGTCATACCGGTTACTGGATCGAATACGCATCAGCGATGAAGGAATACGCCAACGATGTTTTCCTTCGGGATCACCCGGATTTTCTCAGGATCTACCCGCCTCCCTTCACCGTTTCAGATTGCGTCTACCCACTAAGACAACCTGAGCGATTCCCCCTCACAGCTTCCGGGCTGGCGCCGGTGCAGTATTACCTGCAGCGGGTGGGAATAGAAATTAAAAACACTTCGGTATTCTTTATCGCCGCAACCCTGGTCGCGGTTGGTATCTCAGCGCTGACCCGGCATATAAAAGATCTGCCCCGGTTAATGACAATCCTGTTTTTAGTATATCTCTCGGCCGAATTACTTGCGCCTGTACCCAGGCCGGGATATTACCTGGTGCAGTGGATGCTGCCAGCCGTGTTGGTGATTACAAATTACCGCCGGAACATAGCAGCAGCGGTATTGATGGTTGCCGGACTCTTCATCAATAATGGTTTGCTGCCGGTCATCGGTGTTCATTCCGGTTCACTGGGTGAAGGACTGATGATCCTGGCACTGCTGCTTTTTATCCTGCAGCGCGGCAGGCAAGATGAGGCTAGCCAGGCTGTTGCTGAATAAAATAGAGGCACCTCAGAAAACGGTCAACCCATTGTACTGAGCAATTCCTGCAGGTCGGCATCTGTCTTGATGATCACTTCACGCGCTTTTGACCCCTGGTTAGGGCCTACAACGCCCGCGGCCTCCAGCTGATCCATCAACCTTCCCGCACGGTTGTAGCCGAGTTTCATTCTCCGCTGGATAAGCGAGGTGCTGCCCATCTGGCTGGAAACGATGAGCCGCGCTGCGTCTTCGAACAACGGGTCCTTATCGTTCAGATCGAAATCGCGGCCTTCCATATCTTTTTCATCCACGTACTCCGGAAGCAGGAAGGGATGCGGATAACCCCTTTGTTCGCCGATATACTGGCAGATGCTCTCCACTTCCGGTGTATCTACGAAAGCGCACTGCAGCCGCGTGATCTCGCCGTTATAACTCACCAGCATATCGCCCTTACCGATCAGTTGTTCCGCGCCGCCGGCATCGAGGATGGTGCGGCTGTCGATCTTCGAGGAAACCTTGAACGCGATACGAGCCGGGAAGTTGGCTTTGATGGTACCGGTGATGATATTTACAGAGGGACGCTGCGTAGCAATGATGAGGTGAATGCCCACGGCACGCGCCAGCTGCGCCAGGCGGGCGATCGGCATTTCGATCTCCTTGCCCGCGGTCATGATGAGGTCTGCGAATTCGTCTATTACCAGCACGATAAACGGAAGGTACTGGTGTCCTTTCTCCGGATTGAGTTTGCGCGCGGTAAACTTCTCGTTATACTCTTTGATGTTCCTGCAATGCGCTTCCTTCAGCAGGTCGTAACGGTTGTCCATCTCGATGCACAGCGCATTGAGCGTATAGATCACCTTTTTGGTATCGGTGATGATGGATTCTTCCTCACCCGGCAGCCGGGCCAGGAAGTGTTTTTCGATCACGCGGTAGAGGCTCAACTCCACTTTTTTCGGATCCACCAGTACGAACTTCAGCTGCGACGGATGCTTCTTATACAGCAACGACACCAGCAACGCGTTCACACCAACCGATTTACCCTGCCCTGTTGCGCCGGCCATCAGCAGGTGGGGCATGCTGGCCAGGTCCACAATGAAGTTTTCGTTATCGATCTTTTTGCCGATCGCGATCGGCAGCGAATAGGAGTTATTCTGGAACTTCTCAGAAGCCAGCAGTGTTTTCATGCTCACCACCGTCTTCTTCACGTTAGGCACTTCAATGCCTATAGTGCCTTTACCCGGTATCGGCGCGATGATACGGATACCCAGTGCTGCAAGGCTGAGCGCGATATCGTCTTCGAGATTTTTGATCCGGCTGATGCGCACGCCCGGTGCCGGCACGATCTCGTATAACGTTACGGTAGGGCCCACTGTTGCCGAGATACGCTGGATGCTGATATCGTAATTCTTCAATGTGGCGATGATCTGGTTCTTGTGGGTTTCCAGTTCTTCGGCATTGTGAATGATCTTTTCACTGCCATGCGTCTCCAGCAGGTCGAGCGAAGGATATTTATAATCCCGGAGATCCAGTACGGGGTCGTACCGCGATACCGGCTGAGCTTTTACCGGCACAGCGGTTTCCTCCACCTCCTCCTCTTCCACGCCTTCATTAATCTCCAGCTCAAGCCCGTCACCATCTTCGCCTTCCACCGCATCTTCCTGTTCATCGATTACCGGCGCCTGGTTAACGATCGCTTCGCCAGAACCAGGTGATGCAGCTGCTATCTCCGGTGTTAAGGGCAGGGATGCCGGGGAAAGGTTTTCTTCCGCTTTTTCGTTCAGGCCGAATTCGGTGAGCGCGTCTGCGGTTGTTTCCGGTTGCGGCATCATCACGAATACGCCTTTACCTTCTCCTTTCAGTTTGTTGTTACTCGTGGGTTCCTCGTCCGCCGCTGCAAGTGTACCGTCTGCATACAGGTCGTTAATAGATCTTCCGCCGCTGAAACCGTCTTCAGGCAGTTCATCATCTTCATATTCGTTCAACACCAGTTCCTCGCCTGATCCGGGATCAACACGCAGATCGTCTGCTTCCCCCTCTGTAGTTGTCGCAGCCAGCGGTTTCGGCTTTCGTTCGGGCCAGTGGAAACGCGGGTTGAATCTCCAGATAAAATAGCTGAAGCCTGCAACCGTCAGCATCGCACCGGTACCCACTTTACCGATCCATTTATTGAACCATGCGCAAAGCAGCTCGCCAACCGCCCCGCCAAATGAGAAACCGCTGTCCGGCGTAAAAAACGCCAGGGCCATGCTGATGATGACCAGGCCGGTGATGATGTACCGGATGTTCCGTACTATGTTGAATATCTTTTTCTCGAAGAGCAGATTCACGCCCAGTACAAAGAAGAAACTGCAGAGCAGGTAAGACGCCAGCCCGAAACCCTTGAAGAGGAAGAGATGCGCAGTATAGGCGCCCACCACGCCCAGGAGGTTGCTTACCCGAACGTCATCCACGGCAAAGATGCGGATGCCGAACTGGTGCACCTTATCCTGATCTTCCTGCCAGGTGAAGAGATACGATGTAAAGGCAATGAAAAGAAAAATGCAGAACAGCAGGCTAACCGCGCCGGCGATCTTCCAGGTACGCTCATCCTTCACCACCTCGGTTACCGTGACCTCTGCCGGTTTATCTTCAACAAGTTTCTCGGGATCCGGTGGTGGTGGCGTTTTTTTCTTCAGTCGGTTGGCCATAGTTCTTTTCGATAGTCAAAATTACCCTAAACCTAAGGCAGATACCGGTTGCGGCTCCGTATGTGGATTACTATTGAACAACTGGACCGGCATGATCATGCCGGTGGATAACTTCCATTCCACCGCTTGTCGTGCCATCATGCGTAATTCGTTCACACTCTGAAACAAAGCTCATTTCCCGGCGAACAGCAATTGATTATCTTAACAATAAAATCGGAAAATGGAGTACAGGAAATTCGGGAATACTGATCTCAGGGTGAGTGTGGCCGGCTTCGGAGCATGGGCGATCGGTGGAAATGCACGCGTAGGAAATACGCCGATCGGCTGGGGGCCGGCAGACGACAAAACTTCGCTGAAAGCAATCCACGCGGCTTTGGATGAAGGCATCAACTTTTTCGACACCGCAGATTTTTACGGCCTGGGGCATTCTGAAGAACTCATTGGCGCGGCAATTGGGAGGCAAAAGGATATCATGATCGCAACCAAGGTTGGACAGAAAATGGAAGGAGAATCAATCGTCGCGGATTATTCGATGAACCACATCCTGCAAGCCTGCGAAAAAAGCCTGCTCCGGCTTCGCCGCGATGTGATCGATTACTACCAGTTGCACAATGCCAGGGTCGAACACCTGGAACAAGGGGAATGCCTGAAAGCGATGGCTGAATTGCAGAAGCAGGGAAAGATCCGGTACTGGGGTATCTCGCTCAACACATTCAATCCAATGCCGGAGGCAAAATGGATGATGGACCACAATGCCGGTGATGGATTTCAACTGGTCTTAAATATCATTAACCAGCGCGCGGTACCGGTAATTGAAGAAGCAGTGAAACAAGGATATGGGATCATTGCAAGGATGCCGCTGCAATTCGGTCTGCTCACCGGTAAGTTTGACCAGCGTTCAAGGTTCAGTGCAGACGATCATCGCAGTTTCCGGCTGACGCCGGCTTTACTTGAACGCGCAATGGAATTGCTGCATACGCACCTTGACCCCCTCTCCCGCGAATTCAGGCTCGGATGGAACGAACTGGCGCTGGGGTTTGCGGCTTCAGTGCATGGCGTGTCGACGGTAATTCCGGGGATCAGGACGGCGGACCATGCGCGTCACAACGCCAGGGCGCTCCGCAAACTGCCTGCAGAAGCAGTGCATCGGCTCCGGGCACTGGCAGCTGAAATGGAAGAACTGGTAGCCCTTATGCAGCAACTTAGGTGATCCCGCAGTGTCGATGATCTCCATCTCCGGAATACGGGTGAAAACCTGCTGCCGGGGAATACTTTTTGCCAGGGATAATACAGCACCTAACTGTACATCACGCTTTTCACCGAACTCCGCAGGTAAATGAATAACTGGTGCAGTTCATTCAGGTCTGCGTCATCCAGCATATAGAATTTCAGGCACGCGTCGCCGCCTTTCTTCGTCTTAAACATGATGAAACTGTTCGGCGCAACATTCCTCAGCGTGCAGGGGATCATCTCTATGCCGTTCACTTCAAAACCTTCAGCATACCCGTCATTCTCCAGATCAGCGATATTGAAATGGAAGAACTGCTTCAGCTTCGAAGTGATCACCGCGTCTCCGCTCAGGCTGATGCTGAAGTGATAACCGTTCTGACCGATGCGGTCGAGCAACCGGTTGATACTGTCCACCGTTTCGTTGATATCCAGGGGCAGGTCCGGGGTATAAACATCTTTGCCTGCCATCAGCAGCTCCAGCAGGTCTTCATACACTGCCGCCGCGATTGTTTTGTCGGCGAAACAGATATTATACTTTGTTTGCTTTGAAAGCCAGCATACAATTACCGCGGTGTTTTCCCCGTACTGGATGCCGAATGGCATGTCCTGTGTTTTGTACAGCCCGAATAAATTAAGTTCTACGCTCCGCCTGTTGTCAGATAATGCGAACTCCACCTCGCCGTTCCTGCTGATCTTAACAGCAATCACGCTGTTGTCCCCGCTGCTTACAATCGCGTTTTCTGCAACCAACTGTTCGATCCGCGCTGCAAGTTGATCATAAGTTGAAGATTGATTATCCGGAGCAGCTTTCCTGTTGAAAGCGAATATCAGTGGTAGCGTAATCAGCAGTAGGGTAAACAGTCGCATAAAGGGCTTTTCAACAGGATGCAAAATGGAACGGGATTACACAAACCCCGGCCTCAGGCATGCTGTGCCGCTACCGCAGCTTTCGATGGTTTCCCGTCATCCACCCCTGCTTTGGTGAGCATCCACTCCAGCGGGCAAAACTTCGTCATCGAAGATTGCAACAGGTTCGCTCCCACAAAAACGGCAAGCCATATCCAGTTGATGTTTACCAGCATGGTCATCACCGCACTGGTTAGTACAAACGTTCCTGCCACCGCGCGGATAATTCTCTCTTTCATATTGATTGTTGTTTAATTTAATGACTACTTGCTTCTACAGGCATGATAAAACCCCGCAAGGGGAACTGTCGTTCCGCTGCGGCATTCCATTCATTTACCAGGTGGAGTGCCTGCTGCGCCTGGTCATCAGCGGTGAAGCTGAAGAAAACCAGCGCCTCCGTATCTCCTCCTTTCCTTCCAAACCAGTTATGGGTGAGATAATCCTGGTGTTCGCTTTTATGCCCGATAATTTCCGAGACACTGAACACCGGCACACCGGATTGCTCCAGGATACCTGTGACCACCTGCAGGTCTTCACGGACACTTGTTATAACGATCATTTTCATAATTCTTGTTTTATCTGGCCTTTTTCTGCAGGCACCGCCGGTTGCAGCACTTCTGCGGCTGCGATGGGCTCTTTCACCAGCGGGTATTTTCTGCGAAGCATCCTCCAATACAGCAATGGAACCACGAGTAGCGTAAGGAAGGTTGAGGTAATGGTGCCACCCATGAGTGAAATAGCCAACCCCTGGAAAATAGGGTCAAACAATATTACCACCGCGCCCAGCACCACCGCGCCCGCGGTGAGCA
>DASVBM010000254.1:0-8620 GCA_036375835.1 Chitinophagaceae bacterium
GGCGCTTTGCCGAAATACCAGTCGAGGGCAGGGCATTTCGCCAAAGTCGTAATGCCGATGCATCGCACGAAATTCCTTTACGAGAACGACTGGGTAGTTGATGCCAAAGGCCAGACCAATATGGGCAACTGGTTCTTCGAATACACGGTGATAAAGGAGGCCGGCAACAAGCTCGGCTTTGATCTTTTCCTGATCGATATACATGGGCTGCTGGACCGGGACAGGATTTATGGCTACGACGATGATGTGGAAAGATTCACCGCTTTCCAGATTGCGGTGGTACACTGGCTCAGCCGTTGGGAGCACCAGCCCGACGTGATCCACTGCCACGATCATCACACCGCATTCATCCCTTTCATGCTGCAGCACTGTTACCAGTACCGCTGGATGAGCAATATCAAAACGGTGCTCACCATTCATAACGCGCAATACCAGGGATGGATGGGATGGGATAAGAGTTATTATATACCCGCATATGACACCTGGAAAGCGGGGCTGCTGGAATGGGCGGGAACGATCAACCCGCTGGCCTGTGGTATCAAATGCGCCTGGAAGGTGACAACGGTGAGCTGGAGTTACCTGGACGAGCTGCGCTACAGTGCCAACGGGCTGGAAGCCTTGTTTGAATACGAGAAGGGTAAGTGCAGCGGACTGCTGAACGGCATTGATTACGAGGTCTGGAACCCGAAGAACGACCAGTTCCTTACGGCCACCTATTCCGACAGAACCGTTACCGCGGGGAAGAACAGGAACAAAAAAGCTTTCTGTGCCGAATACGGGCTGGACCCGGAGAAGCCGCTCTGCATTTTTATTGGCAGGCTGGTGGGTGAAAAAGCGGCAGACTTACTTCCTGACAGTATTTCCGCTTCGGTTTATGCCACCGACGGCGCGATGAACTTTTTTGTGCTGGGTAGTGGGGAAACAGCGGTAGAATCGAGGCTGATAGACCTCAGGAATCATTTCGGGCGCAACTATAACTGTTTCATTGGCTATGACGAAGCGATGAGTCACCGTTTGTATGCTGCGGCAGATTTTTTGCTGATGCCTAGCAGGGTGGAGCCATGTGGACTGAACCAGATGTACGCCATGCGTTATGGTACGGTTCCGATGGTGAGAAGCACCGGGGGGTTAATCGATACCGTTGTGGATATGGGGGATCCTGCAGGGTTCGGCATTCGTTTCAATCATGCCAGCGTGGGTGATATCGTTTACTCTGTTCAGCGCGCGGTGAGCGTTTACCAGGACAAAAAGCACATGCGGTGGATGCGGCAGCACATGATGAAGATCGATCATAGCTGGGAGGGAGCGGTGCAGCAATATATGGACCTTTACGGGGCCCTTGTGTGATAAAACATGGCGGGGGCTGTAAGGCGGAACGGTATGAATAGCGGATGCGTATGGCGGAATGGAGCCGTTTTCGAACGAAACTTGTGATAGCTTTGATGCAGCGGGGCGTTGCAGTGCGATGGCGGCGGTATGATTGGTTCGGTGTTGGTTTGATTAATGCGTATAACAATTTCTGAAGCGTATGGTTGACTGGTGAAATGCCAGCTTCCGGTACCCGATATAAACTATTGACTATGTTTTCACCTAAGTCCGTATTAGCTGTTATTCTTGGAGGAGGAGCGGGAACGCGGTTATTCCCTTTAACATCCAGCCGGTCAAAGCCGGCCGTACCGATTGCCGGTAAATACCGCCTGGTTGATATTCCAATATCGAACTGCATCAATTCAAACATCAACCGGATGTTCGTGGTTACGCAGTTCAATTCGGCTTCGTTGAACAAGCACATCAAGAACACCTATCATTTCAGCAATTTCAGCACGGGCTTCGTTGACATACTGGCTGCCGAGCAGACTCCGGAAAGCACCAACTGGTTCCAGGGAACGGCAGACGCGGTAAGGCAAACGCTGCGGCATATTTACAGTTTCAACGCGGATTACATTCTCATCCTCAGCGGCGACCAGCTTTACCAGATGGATTTCGTGCATATGATGACGGAGCACATCGACAGCAAAGCAGACATCACCATCGCCACGATACCGGTAGCCGCGCGGGAGGCTTCCGATTTCGGCATCATGAAAACCGACGAACAGAAAAATATCGTTTCTTTCATAGAAAAGCCGAAGAGCGGGCTGGAAGACTGGATCAGCGACACGGGTGAAGAGATGCAGCGGCTGGGCAAGGTGTACCTGGCATCGATGGGAATCTATGTATTCAACAAGAACCTGCTGCGCGACCTGCTGCTGGAGGAATTCCCGGAAGACAAAGACTTTGGTAAGGATATCATACCCAAATCGATCGGGAAATACAAGGTGAGCAGCTACCAGTACGAAGGTTACTGGGAGGACATCGGGAATATCCACGCCTTCTTCGAAGCGAACCTCGCATTAACGGATGAGCTTCCGCCGTTCAATCTTTTCGACAACAGTAATATTATATACAGCCGTGCAAGGATGCTGCCGCCGGCAAAAGTGAGCGGTACCACGCTGGAACGCACCGTGATGGCAGAAGGATCCATCATCAACGCAAGCCGGGTGGAACGCAGCGTGATCGGTATCCGTGCGCGCATAGGGCATGGTACTACGGTGGTGAGCACCTATATCATGGGTAACGATTTTTACGAAACGCTGGACGAGATGGCGCATAACGTGGAACGCGGTATACCGAAAGTGGGTATCGGTGAGCGCTGTTATATCAAGAACGCGATCATCGACAAAAACTGCCGGATCGGTAACGACGTTCGCATCAATGGCGGCCCGCACCTTCCCGACCAGGATCACTCGCTGTACACGATCAAGGACGGTATTGTTGTAGTGAAGAAAGGCGCCATCCTCGCAGACGGTTTCAATATCTGAGAAGATCCAGCTCCAGTATAGCAGCCGGTTTTTACCGGCTGTATTTATTTTCATCCGGTTCATTTCAAACTAAACGCGATCAGCGTGATTGGCAAGGGGATTTTGGTTCAAATAAATCCTTAGTTTTACCCGTAGTGTAAATTGTACACTATCTAACTGCTTTAAACGATTGCTATGTCTTCCGCTTCAACTCAGGCTTTGAAGAAACCAAAATTATCTGTCAGCCAGATCGTCAACATGAGTGTCGGGTTCTTCGGCATCCAGTTCGGATGGGATCTGCAGCGGGCCAATATGGGTCCTATTTACGACGTGCTGGGTGCAAAGGCAGAAGACATTCCCCTTTTATTTCTTGCGGCGCCGCTCACGGGTTTGCTGGTGCAGCCCATTATCGGTTATATGAGCGACCGTACCTGGCACCCGAAGTGGGGCAGGAGAAGACCTTACTTTTTTGTAGGCGCCCTGCTGAGTTCTATCGCACTCATCTTTATGCCGCACAGCAGCGTACTCTGGATGGCTGCCGGACTGCTCTGGATACTGGATGTTTTCGGAAACGTAGCAATGGAACCCTTCCGGGCTTTTGTAGCCGATAAACTTCCCGACAGCCAGCTGAACCGCGGTTTCATCATGCAAAGCCTGATGATCGGTCTCGGTGGCAGCATTGCATCGGCCCTCCCCTGGATCATGCGCAACTGGTTTGGGCTGGAGAACGTGGCGGCGAAGGGAGTAATACCGGAAAACGTCCGTTTGTCTTTCTATATCGGCGCGTTCTTCTTTCTGGCCGCGGTACTGTATACCATATTTACTTCGAAAGAATACCCGCCGGAAGACCTGGGTTATAAAGAAAAAGTAAAAGAATCCAATAAGGGTTTCGGAGCCGGTATCCGTGAAATAATCAAAGCGATGGCGAACATGCCGCAGCGTATGAAGGTCATCGCGCTGGTGCAGTTCTTCACCTGGCCCGGCCTTTTCCTGATGTGGTTTTACTATTCGGTAGCGGTGGCCTACCATGTTTTCGGCGCAACCAGCGATACGGATCCGCTTTATGGAGACGGGCGCGATTTCGCAGGGCTTACCCTTTCGTTTTATAACGTGGTCACTTTCGCATTCGCCTTCGTGCTTCCTTTTATTGCAGACAAACTCGGGCGTAAGGTAACGCATAGTCTTTGCCTGCTGGCTGGCGCCGCCGGGCTGATCAGCGTGGCTTTCGTTACCGATAAATACATGCTTTATGCCTGTATGACCGGTGTCGGCATAGCCTGGGCAAGCATCCTCTCCATGCCTTACGCCATATTAAGCCCGGTACTGCCGCGCAATAAGATCGGCATATACATGGGCATATTCAATTTCTTTATCGTGTTGCCTGAGATAATCGCTTCGCTGGGTTTCAAATACATCATGCGTTATCTGCTGAATAACGATATGCTGCTTGCGGTGCAGATCGGCGGCGTGTTAATGATCATAGCTGCCGTCATCTGCTTCATGTTTATCGATGAAAGGAAGCGCGAAAGAACCGACGAGGCGGAGATAGCGGAAATGGAGATACTGGAAAACAGAACTGTTTAATATGAAGAAGTCAATTGTATTGGTGCTCCTGGTGCTGGGTCTTGGTGTGTCCGCGCAGGAAGTTTATCCCGCCAACTGGTGGGTGGGTATGAAGATGAACAGGATTCAGCTGATGGTGTATGGCACGGACATCGGCAGTTCCACTGCTGTTTCGGTCAGTTATCCCGGGCTGCAGCTGGTGAAGGTGAACCGCGTGGAAAACAGGAACTACCTGTTCCTCGACCTCAGTATTTTGCCCACTGCGAAACCGGGCAAAACAAAACTGAGTTTCAAACAGCCCGCCGGGAATACGATAAGCCTGGATTTTGAGCTGAAGGCACGGAGAAGCGGTAAAGGCAGTTCATTCGCGCAGGGCGTCAGCTCTTCCGATTTTATTTACCTGCTGATGCCGGACCGGTTCAGCAATGGCGACCGCAGTAACGACCGCGTAGAAGGAATGCGCGACCAGACACTCAACCGCGACTCCATCTATCATCGGCATGGGGGTGACTTCCAGGGAGTGATCAACGCCCTGCCTTACCTGAAGAGCCTGGGAGTAACCGCGGTGTGGATGACCCCGGTACTGGAGAATGACATGCCCGATCGTACCGAACACGGCTATGCTTTCACCAATCATTACAAAATTGAACCGCGTTTTGGTGGCGCTGCGATGTATAAGAAGCTGGCAGATGAACTCCACCGCCAGGGCATGAAGCTGGTACAGGACGCGGTATACAATCATGTGGGGAGTTATCATTTCACCGTGCTCGATCCGCCGATGAAAGACTGGCTGCACCAGTGGCCTTCATACACCCAGACCTCTTACAAAGACCAGGTGCTTTATGATCCCTATGCCTCGGATAAAGACCGCAAGAAGATGAGCGATGGCTGGTTCACGCGGCAGATGCCCGATCTGAACCAGGAAAACCCCTACGTAGCCAATTACCTGGTGCAGCACGCGATCTGGTGCGTGGAGGAGTTTGGCGTGGATGGATGGCGCATCGATACCTATCCCTACAACAACCTGCAGTTCATGAACCGCTGTAATAAAGCGCTGCTGGATGAGTATCCGAAGATGTATATGTTCGGCGAAACATGGGTGCATGGAGTTCCGGCCCAGGCATATTATACCCGGAATAAGGTGAACACCGCTTTTAAAAGCAACCTGCCGGGGGTTACCGATTTCCAGGCTAACATGTACGGCATCGTTCCCGCTCTCACCGAGAAGTTCGGATGGACCGAAGGCGTTAATAAATTGTATTCCACACTTGCCTTCGACTACCTGTATGAAGACCCGATGAAGAATGTGATCTTCCTGGACAACCACGACAAGACCCGGATATTTACCGCCCTGAAGGAGGATGTGGCCAAACAAAAGATGGCGATCGCCTGGTTACTCACCGCGCGTGGTATTCCTCAAATGTACTACGGTACCGAAGTACTGATGAAAGGCGATACCAACCCCGATGGCTGGGTAAGACTCGACTTCCCCGGAGGCTGGAAAGGCGATATCAAATCAGCTTTCGACCGCAATACACTGGATCCTGATGAAGTGATGATCCAGGACTGGACAAAACGGCTGGCGAATTACCGTAAATCGTCCTCCGCCATCAGGACCGGCCGTTTCATGCAGTATGTACCGGACGAAGGGCTTTATGTTTATTTCCGTTACGACAACTCGCAGACGGTGATGTGCGTGATGAACACGGGCGATCAAAGCAGGGATATCAAACTAAGCGATTACCCGGAGATGACAGCAGGGTTCCGGAGCATTAAAGGTATCTCGGACGATGAGGCTTATGAAGGCCAGGCATTCACCATCCAGCCGCATGAAATGAAGGTGCTGGAGCTGCGAAAATAACTGGCAGAGTTTTTATGCTTCAACTTCGTTGACACTGTTTTAGACTGATTGGCTAAATTGCTAACTGTTATGGCCAAAGGAAAAAAAGCGACAGACGAAAAGAAGCGATACGAGGAGATCAATTTCGTAGATACCACCCGGCCGGTATGGAACTATTCACTCTTCGATGAAGAGCAGGTTCGCAATTTCCAGAACGGGACCCACTACAGCCTGTACAATTATTTTGGCAACAAACAGTTCACGGTCAACGGCATCAGCGGAACCTATTTTGCCGTCTGGGCGCCGAACGCCACTTTCGTGTCCGTTATCGGCGACTTCAATAAATGGAACACGGAAGCACATCCATTATTTGTACGGCTGGACCACTCCGGCATCTGGGAAGGTTTTATTCCCGGCGTGGGCAAAGGGGAGGCTTACAAATATCATATTCACGGTTTTGATGACGCGAGGCTGGATAAGGGCGACCCTTTTGCCCATTACTGGCAAAAGCGTCCCGACACCGCCTCGGTAACCTGGGAGCCGCGCTACTACTGGAAAGACGAGGAGTGGATGAAAAAGCGACCGAAGAAGAACGCGCTCAATGCGCCCTGCTCGGTTTACGAAGTGCACCTGGCCAGCTGGATGCGACCGGATAAAAACAACGAAGAATCCTACAACAGCTATCGCTTTTTCGCCGACCGGCTGGTTGCTTACGTAAAGGAAATGGGATTCACGCACGTGGAACTGATGCCGGTGATGGAGCATCCCTTCGACGGCAGCTGGGGTTACCAGGGCACCGGTTTCTTCGCACCTACAAGCCGTTTCGGCGAACCGGAAGATTTCGCCGCGCTGGTTGAGGCCTTTCACCTGGCAGGCATCGGCGTGATACTCGACTGGGTGCCTTCGCATTTCCCTTATGACGCCCATGGGCTGTTCATGTTCGACGGAACCCATACCTACGAATACGCCGACATGCGCAAGGGATTTCATCCCGACTGGAACTCTTATATATTCAATTACAAAAGGGGAGAGGTCAAGAGTTTTCTCATCAGCAGCGCGCGTTTCTGGTGCGAGAAATTTCACATTGACGGATTAAGGGTTGACGCGGTATCCTCGATGCTGCGGCTGGATTACAGCAGGAATGAGGGAGAATGGGAGCCGAACGAATTTGGTGGAAACGGCAACCTGGAAGCGATAGCCTTTATCAAAGACCTGAATGAAACTCTGTATCGGGATTTCCCTTCCGTGCAAACTATCGCAGAAGAAGCTACCGACTGGCCGGGTATCAGCAAGCCAACCTTCGCCGGCGGGCTGGGATTCGGAATGAAGTGGATGATGGGATGGATGCACGATACGCTGCGGTATTTTAAAAGAGACCCGCTCTATCGTCCGCACCACCAGGATGAACTCACGTTCAGCATGGTTTATTATTACGACGAAAACTTCATGTTGCCGCTGAGCCACGATGAGGTGGTACACGGAAAGAGTCCTATGATCTACAAAATGCCGGGCGATGAATGGCAGAAGTTTGCCAACCTCAGGCTGCTCTATACCTATATGTTCACCCACCCGGGCGCCAAGCTGTTGTTTATGGGCGATGAGTTCGGGCAGACGAACGAATGGAATTATAAGTCGGAGTTGCAGTGGGAACTGCTGCAATTCGATCCGCACCGTTTACTAAGGCAGTGCCTGCGTGACCTGAACAGCCTCTACCGCGGATATCCTGCATTATACGAAAAGCAGTTTGATCCTGCCGGATTTGAATGGCATGAACTGGATCACCGTAATGAAGCGGTGGTGAGTTATTACCGGAAATCGGGTAAACCCAAACAGGACCTGCTGGTGATACTCAATATGACGCCGGTGGTAAGGAATAACTGGCAGGTATACGTGAAGGGAAAGTCCGCCTGGAAAGAGATCTTCAACAGCGACCTGAAAGATTACTGGGGTACCGGTGATGTTTACAACCCGGAGATAAAAGCTGAACTGGTAGACAAGAAGGAAGGCGTGTACAAACTTACCCTGCACCTGCCGCCACTGGCGGGTATTGTGCTGGGTTAGGGCAGAGGCGTTAGGCGTTAGGCGTTAGGCATTAGGGCGGGCATATCGGAGGGGAAATTTTAGTGTTTGCGATTTCAGTATTTGAGATTTTAGACGCGGCAGCAATCATTGCGGTCGCCATTAGCTATTCGCCATTAGTCATCCGTCCCGCTACATCCTGTCCGGCACACGTATGCCCAGTACCGCCATCCCGCTATTGATAACCTGCACAGTGAGCATAGCGAGCTTCAGCCTGAGCTTTCTTTTCTCTTCGGTTTCCGCGTTGGCTACGGAATGCGCGGTATAGAAGGAGTTGAATACCTGCGCCAGGTTGAATATG
>DASVBM010000114.1:0-3904 GCA_036375835.1 Chitinophagaceae bacterium
ATCGATGGACTTTCATTGACGCGGGTTGCAAAAGTCTGGAATTCCGAAACCGCGGAATCGATCCGAAAAGCTTCCGGCAAATTTATCGAGGGGGGTGAAATGAAAACCGTGCAGGAAAACCTCGTGCTCACCAGTAAAGGAAAACTGTTTGCCGATGGCATCGCGGCCCACCTGTTCCGGTAAGCCGCGATCCATATCGGCGCTGTATTAATTTCCGCCTAATCCGCCACCACCACTGGTGCGACTGTTCTCTTCTTCTGCCGCAGTCTTCCGGTTCCGCGCAGCCTTCACCTGTGTATTGCCAAATCGATAGCTGAAGTTTACACGGAATACCTGGCTTTCACTGCTTCCATAAGCACGCAGATGCTGGCCGGCAAAGAAGGTCTGGCTATCGAATTTAAACGTGTTGAGCAGGTCATTGTACGAGAGACGGATATTGCCTTTACCTTTCAGCATCGTTTTCTGCAGGCCAATATCCATTTGCCCCATCAGTTTTGTTTTAAAGGTGCCACCCCAGAGGCCGGGGCCATTTATCCAGCCACTCAGTTCCGCGGTGATGGTTTTTGAAAGTTTCAGGCTGTTCTGCGCAAAGAACCTGTAGGAAAATACCGACTGGTCGATCTTCCTTGAACCCGGACCGAAGTCCGCCACATAATGCGAATAGTACGCATTAAGATTGGTGAACAGGCTGTATCCTTTGTACTGAAACGGGAAACTTATGTTCAATCCGATATTGTCCTGGGTCGCCAGGTTTTTACGGGTAAGATAGCTTTTCGATTTTTCGGTAGTATCGGTAAGCTGTGCAAACACATCGTCTGTATGGCTGTACGTCAGGCTGGTGGTGAGCTTGAATCCATAAATATTCGTCAGACTGAACGAATGCGTATACTGGGGACGCAATTCTGTGTTTCCTTTCATATAGGTATACTCGTCCAGCTTGAATTCAAACGGGTTCAGGTCCTGGTAAGCCGGGCGGTCTATTCTCCTGCTGTACGACAGGCTCCACTGGTTTCTCGGATTTTTATTAAACGTAATCGCCGCACTCGGGAAAAAGTCTGTATAGCTGCGTTCGAAGGACGTATCATAAGATACATAAGTACCGTTGTTCGATTTCAATCCCGTCGATCTTCCTTCGGTAACCGTGCTTTCTACCCTCACTCCTACCTGGTACATCCATCCCTTCAACTGCCTGTTATAATTTATATAACCCGCATTGATCTGCTCATTGTACCTGAAGCGGTTGCTTTTATCCTTATCCAGGTCTTTCACTGTACCATTAATGTTATACCGCTGGAAGTCATTGTCGGTCTTGATGAATGATACTTTCCCGCCGATGCCCAGCCTTCCCTTTTTGAAGTGCTGCTCATAGTCCGCTTTCGCTGAATAGATTTTTATGTCGGTCGGGGACAACATATTATTCACCTCCCGCGAAGTCTCGGTATTTCCGCTCGCATCCAGCCGGATATTCGTGAGCATCTGGTCCGAGAAGATATCATACTCGGCATAATCAGCATCGAAATTGAAATCCCGTCCCAGGGTGTCGGTATGTTTGAAATTCACGTTATAGTTGGTATTATCCCGCTGGTTGATGTTCTCATTTGTTGAACGGATCTGCTTTACCGCTGCCTTGGTAGGCTGATATCTGATCATGGTATGATTGACACCAAGGTTTCTCGGATCGGCGCGAACACCGTTCACCATAAAGCCAACTGTATTGAAACGGTTCAACAGGAAGTCTACCCCGAATTTGAAATTATGGCTGTTGTTGCGGTTGTGATTGACCGCATGCTGGTCAAAGATGCTGTCGGCGACTTCCCGGTAGAGATTAAAAGGGTTTTCGCTCCTTGTCCTGGTATAAGTATAATTGCCAAACAGGTTGATGGTCTTACTGCGGTGATTCAACGCGAAGCCTCCGTTGTATTTCGGATAGATGCCGATACCATACCCCAGGTTCACGGAACCATTGGTGCCGAGACTTTTGTTCCTTTTCAACCTGATGTTGATGATCCCCGCATTACCTGCCGCCTCATACTTTGCTGAAGGATTCGTGATGATCTCGATTGCTTCCACCTGCGCCGACTGCACTGTTTTCAGGTATTCACTCAGGTCTTTCCCTGCAAGCGGTGAAGGTTTCCCATCGACGAAAACCTGCACACCGTTTTTACCGCTCACCGAGATGTTGTCGTCCTTGTCGATTTGTACTCCGGGTGCTTTCCGCAGCAGCTCCAGTACGTCCTGTCCTGCCGCATTGATCGTGCCTTCAACATTAAACACCGTTTTATCAGCTTTCACTTCCACCAACTGCCGGCGCGCAGTGACGGTCACTTCATTGGTACCAGTATTCACTTTTGATAATAGTATCGCCGGCAGATTCACTTCGCTTC
Organism: Chitinophagaceae bacterium; assembly: GCA_036375835.1. Classification (GTDB taxonomy): domain Bacteria; phylum Bacteroidota; class Bacteroidia; order Chitinophagales; family Chitinophagaceae; genus JAEZDC01. The sequence continues at coordinate 2,385 of DASVBM010000114.1, forward strand.
CGGACGAAACGCTGAATACGGAACTGTACGCCTGCCGGTGACCAACATAGGATGCACTCACCAGGTACTGGCCCTCACGGATGCCGGTCATGGAAAATTTACCTTCCTGGTCACTTACTGCAAGTTTAGCCACACCAGAGTCTTTTGCCCGGTGCAGTGTAATGGTCGCGTTCGCCAGCGCTTTCTGATCAGAATCTTTCACCAGTCCTTTTACAGACTGCGCCTGGCTTGCGATCGAGGAGAGGCAGAATACCAGGCAAAGGAATTTAGTCATTGTTACCGTTGTTGTGGGGGCAAAACTTCAACTATTCCGTGACAGTGAGCTGACATTTTAGCTGACTGAGGCTGTTTTAATTGATGAACGGCGGTAGCGGCAGCTTAGTTGCATAAACAACCTTTTGTTTATATTTGGGAACAAACTAATCTGAGGTATATGCAGGAAGCTTATATCGTTGCGGGTTACCGCACGGCAGTCGGGAAGGCTAAAAAGGGTGGCTTTCGTTTTACCCGGCCGGATGACCTCGCCATCGAAGTGATCCGTGGAATCCTTCAATCCGTCCCGCAGCTCGATGCAAAGAGAATAGACGATGTAATCGTGGGCAACGCGGTGCCTGAAGCGGAGCAGGGTTTACAGGTTGGCCGCATCATCGCTGCCCGTGCCCTCGGGATTGATATCCCGGGAATGACTGTGAACCGATACTGCGCAAGCGGACTGGAAACAATCGCAATTGCTACCGCAAAGATCCGCACAGGCATGGCCGACTGCATCATTGCCGGCGGCACTGAGAGTATGAGCCTCGTACCTACGGCCGGATGGAAAACGGTTCCTGCTTATTCAATCGCGAGCGAAGAGCCGGATTATTATCTCAGCATGGGCCTTACCGCAGAAGCCGTGGCCCGGGAGTTCAATGTAACCCGCGAAGAACAGGACGCGTTTGCACTTGCCTCGCACCAGAAAGCACAAAAGGCTATTGAATCCGGCTACTTCAGAACCGGGATCCTGCCGGTGGAAGTAGAACAAGTGTACCTGGATGAAAAAGGAAAAAAGAAGTCGCGCAAATTCACTATCGACACAGATGAGGGCGTGCGCGCGGATACCACACTTGAAGCGCTTTCAAAACTTAAGCCCGCTTTTGCCGCCCGGGGAACGGTTACTGCCGGGAACTCTTCTCAAACCAGCGACGGAGCCGCATTCGTGGTTGTCATGAGCGAACGGATGGTAAAAGAACTGAACCTGGAACCCCTGGGCCGGCTGGTAAACTGCGTAAGCGCAGGAGTGCATCCGCGGATTATGGGCATCGGACCGGTCGCAGCGGTGCCTAAAGTCCTTCGCATGGCAGGTATGTCGCTCAATAATATCGACCTCGTTGAACTGAACGAAGCATTCGCTTCACAATCGATCGCGGTAATCCGTGAGTTAGGGCTCGATCCCGATATTGTGAACATCAATGGCGGCGCTATTGCACTGGGACACCCGCTGGGATGCACGGGTTGTAAACTCACGATCCAGATCCTGCACG
>DASVBM010000102.1:0-11268 GCA_036375835.1 Chitinophagaceae bacterium
AGCAGGATGGCGAAGAAACGCTGGTCAGCATCATTGTCTTTACCGGGATAAGAGAAAACCTTGTTCATTTTCTCCCTGGCGTCAATCTGCCTCCAGATAAAATGACTGAATACAACATCTTCTTCGCGAATGTGCTCGTAGGCAAGCGGTGTACGGTCTGCCACCTGTGTGTTCTTGGTATCAAAACCATACTGAGGCCTCAGGCTTGGTTTTACCGATCCGCCATACTCCTTACCAGAAGTTGAGCGTGCTGTATCCACGATTTTAGTGGGACCGGTGGTAGTACCGGTACCGGTAGTCGTAGTTGTAGGATTTGTAGTTGTAGGCTGGGTGGTAGGCGGAGGATTCGTTCCTGTAGTTCCACCTCCCGGTTTTTTCGGACGAAACTGAGCATTCGCATCCAGTCCCACCGCAACCGCGGCCACCAACACAACAAATACGATCGATAGCTTTTTCATATACTCGGATTATTCTAATACTAATGTGATACCCTGTTGAAGCGCCCTGGAACCGCCCGGACCTCTAACTTTAATGTTTCCAACAATGATAGTAGTACCTTCCTGACAACGCGTCATCCACTGCCTGATCTGCGGTGTAAACGCGGGTCCGTTTACTTCAGTCATCTCAGGCTCAGCAAAACCAGGACCTGTAAACATGATAAAGTAACCGGCAACATCATACTTCACACCTTCGAAGATGAAATCTTTAAGGTCAGCGATCACACCCTGCTGTGCACGGAAACGGCTGACAGGCATTGAACCACTCGCCACCCCGCCAATCACAGCCAGCGGATCTGGTACACGCTTCACTGGAATCGTGAAGTTTGCCCGCGTATTGTTCTTGGTATCTACCGCTGTAACGGTTGCATTGCCAAGACCCGTGAATGTTACTACATATTTTCCATTGCCTTTTTTCACAACATTCTGACCCGGGCCTACAACGCTGAATTCGATCTTCTCGGAACCACCCGAACCGGTCACGCTGACCTCGTTCTCAAGTCCCTGGTAGAATACCCTTGTCTTATCGGTTGAAACCGTAAGACCGGAAGGCGCGCCTACTGTGTACTTAATCTCTTTTTTAACCGTTGCAGGCTGTCCTGTATTCGGATCTGTATAGCTTACAATCACCAGTTTGCTGTATTCACCCGGTGTTGATTCCGCCTTTGTCTTCAATTCATAATCGCCATTCGGAGTTCTGCTTGCAGTTGCTCCACCCACAGTAATAGTTGGTACAGCTTTGCTGCTATACGCGCCGATACCGGCATTAATTGTAAACTCTTCACCCGGCATCATATAAGTTGAGCTCGAGTTTGCGATCACCTGGAACTGGTCATACTGGATAACCACTTCTCCCACTTTGCGGTGGCAGTGTTCAACAATCTGGGCCTCGGCGTTTTTTACGTCGTTCTGGAACTTACTCAGGATGGTAAGTGCCGCAACGGTAGGCACCATTCTGAAATAACTGGCTGCCCAGTCTCCTTTGTTCGCGATGTTCTTTACCGGAGGCGGGGTGAGGTCGATCGGCAGTGTTTTTTCGAACTGTGCCCTGATATCCGGATCAATTGACAGAAGCTTTGTTTTCAGTTCCTGGAGCTTGTTGCGCAGGTCGTTTCCTTTCTTGTGTTCAACGAACATCCGGGTTGCCGCATCCAGGTTGTCTTCTTTATAACTGGAATCTTTCTTGTTGAAATCAGCCTGATTCAGCAGTTCGGTCTTGAGTGTCTGGATGTAGTTATATGCGTCCTCTGAATATTTCCTTGCCTGGTCTGCTTTTGCATGCCAGATCTTGGCCTTGTCTGCAGTTTTGGGGTCACTCATCTTATCGTCGAATGAACGAAAGATGCCCAGGATCTTCGATTCTGCGAGGCTGGAAGAAACCTCCAGGGTACTGTTTACGGTTTTGAAGGCATTTAGGATCTCCGCTGATACGTTCAGTGCCAACAGTGCTGTTAACACCAGGTACATCAGGTTGATCATCTTCTGCCGTGGCTCTTTAGGTAGTGCCATTGGTTTATAAAAATTTTAGATAGTACTTGTTTTTTGTTTCAATCAATCTTACTGTAGCGATAACACCTTAGCCATTACGACCTTCCACCCTGCATAGCAGTGAGCATGTTGCCGTAAATGTTGTTCAGCCTGCCCAGGTTATTAGCCAGTGCACCGATCTGCTCTTTCGCCTTCTGTGCGTCTTCCGCAGTTGAGCTCATTACAGAAGCAGCCTGGTTCAGTTTACCATAGAACTGGTTCAGCGCTTTCAGGTGATTATTGCTTTCCTGCAGTTCCATCTCGTAAATGGTGTTCAGTGAAGACAGATTCTTAGTCATCACCTGCACCTGCTCATGGAATTGCTTTGTACTATCTGAAGCATTATTAAATATCGCCATTGAGGAAGCCGCATTCGTGTAAGCGTCTTTAACGTTATTCAAAGCCGCAGCTGCTTCCTTGGTCTTTGCAGTGTAATCGCTGGTAGCGGAAACAGCATCGCTCACGTCAGCAATCTTGTCAACGCTGGTAGTGAGTTTCTGGAATCCGGCACTGAGTTTTGAAAGATTTGCAGGAGTGATATCTGCTTCTTCCAGCATTTTTTCCATTGTTTTCAGGGCAGGGTTACCACGATCAGCACCTTTTTTACCTTTCTCACCAACTACCACTTCGTCCATTGAAGGATCGGTTACCGCGGGGAAATAAAGATAGAGGGCACCGTATACGGTGAATACCACCGCTTCAGTACCAAGACCCACGATCAGCATCAGATCCGCACCTTTCCAGTGCATCAGCTTAAATAACGCACCAACAATTACCACTGCTGCTGCCATGGATACGAAAATGTCAACTACCTTACTGACTTTGGATGGAATTGCAACTGCCATAAAACGATGTTTTTGTGAAATTTTAGGTTTTAATGTTATAGCTATAAAACTGAGAGGGGCCTTTTATTCCCCTGCTTCATTCAGTAAAATTTATTAGAAATCGATTCTATAAACTACGGTGCTTTGGGGTTACTTCTTCTTCAATTGTGCAGGGAGATCGATCACACAACGGAAGCCGATGTAAGATTTCGCAGTATCCTGGTATTCAAATGCTCTTGTGCCAGCCTGTAAGAAATAAGCAACGTCTTTCCAGCTTCCGCCGCGAACCACCTTGCGCTGCATACGCGGGGGATCTCCTCTCGCTATCAGGTTACCTTCCGCATCGTACTCATCGCTCTTTGCGTTGATCCGGACGTCCGGATTCATGTCGTGCTGGAAGTTATAAGAACCCTCATAATAATAGGACGAGGTCCACTCCGCCACGTTACCCGCCATATTGTACAGGCCCCAGTCGTTCGGCCAGTATGCATCAGCACGTACCGTGTAGAAACCACCGTCTTCGGGATAGTTACCGCGGCCTGGTTTAAAGTTCGCCAGCAGACACCCTTTTTTATTCCTCAGGTAATAGTTACCCCATGGATACATAGATTGCTGGCGTCCACCCCTGGCAGCATATTCCCACTCTGCTTCCGTCGGCAGCCTGAAATCGCTTTCCACTGCATACTTCTTTCTTTCCAGGTAACTATTCAGGTAATGGCTTCTCCAATGTGCGAAAGCCATCGCCTGCTTCCAGCTCACGCCTACAACCGGATAGTTACCAAAGCTGGGATGAGCGAAATATTTTTTTGTCATCGGGTCATTGTACGAATATGACCAGTCTCTCATCCAAACCAGGGTATCGGGATAGATGCGCTCGTCGTACCGCACGATGAATTTACTGCGCGGCTGACGCTTGTTTTCAATTTTAGCCGCTTCCTTCAGGTCGAAATATTCAATATGGTAAATAACCTTCTGAGGGTCCAGTTCCATCCTTCCCTTCAGGCGGTCCTGCACACTCAGGATCAGCTTATCGGCAATCTGCTCAAGTATTTTCGGGTCGCTGTACTTCACGGTAGCCATCTTCTTCCAGTCAACCGCAGTATCACCGTTCGGACCCGTCTTGAAATAATTCAACGCCATAGCAGCGAGAGAGTCTCTAACCCACCATACAAACTGGCGGTATTCGTTATTCGTGATCTCGGTTGCATCCATCCAGAAACCGTTAATCGAAACCTGCTTATTACGTGCTGTGAAATTGTAGTTGACATCTTCGTCGCTGGGACCCATGTGAAAGGTTCCGGGGGGAATGAAGACCATACCCAGTGGTTTCCCCATACTTTTTTTGGTGCTTGGAGCGGCACCTACAAGTTGTCCATTATCGGGTAACCCCTTCGTTTTCCCCTTCTTGCTGCAACCAGACATACCAAATGCCAGCGCAGTCAAAGCTAATACAGCGATCAGTTGGCGTTTCATTCCTTTTAATCTAAGATTGAGGTAGTGGACAAATATAATGATATAATTCAATCAACCAATTCCGGTACCGTTTTTTAAGAATCACGACAACCCCGAAAAAACGTCCGGTAATGGAAAACGGAGCGGGCTTTTTTTTATTGTGTTAAGGCTGTTATAAAACCACTCATGCTGATGGTTTTACCTGCTGCTCAACCGCCTTCAGAAACGTCCGCAGATCGCTGAAAGGTGTAAGACATACATAATCGCGGCAGAGAAAAATCTTCGTTGCTTCCGCCTCACGGTCGCGCAGCAGTGGGAATCGTGCATCAGCTTTAGGACCAGCCTGCAGAATCCGGTTGGGTAAATAATGACGCAGCAGTTCCTTTAACCACAGGCTTGATTCTGCACCTACGATTGCGATTTCAGCTGGCGGAAACACCAGTTCCAGGGCCATTTGAGCCCAGTTGCCGAATGATGCAGGGTAGGCCGTGATCAAAGGTTTGAGCACGGTCACCATCGCCGCCGACCGGTCCACCCAGGAAGACTCGTCGAACACCTTCCCAAGGTAAAAAAGCACACCCGCCATTACCGAATTGCCTGAGGGTGTGGCCCCATCATATATTTCTTTTTTCCGGATGATCACATCCTGCTGGCCGGCTGGCGTATAATAGAACATCGTCTCCGATTCATCACTGAAATCGCCGATAATCCGTTCAACAAGACCCTTCGCTTTCAGCAACCACTGCCCGTCACCGGTTATCTCCTGCGCCTGTATATAGGCAGATGCCAGCCATGAAAGGTCGTCGAGGAAAGCTGGAATCCGGGCGCTGCCCTTCCAGGTATGGTGCCATTTCCCCTCCACGGCGAAATGTGATTCAATAAAAGCCAGGTTCCGAAGCACCAGTTTCAAGTATTCCTCCTCTCCCGTGGCAGCATAGGCTTTCGAAAGTGCTATGTTCATCAGTGCGTTCCAACCGAGGATCATCTTATCGTCCAGCAATGGCCTGATCCTTTTTTCTCTTGCGGACAGCAGTTTTTGCCGGCCGGAAACGAGCAGGTCTCTGACGAAACCCGCTTCCAGCTGGCGCTCAGTCGCAAAATCGGCCACCGGTTTCAATACTCGGAGGATATTGGTGTGTTCCCAGTTACCTGCCGGGGTGATGTCATAATATGCACAGAACAAGGGAGCCTCAGCCCCGAGGATATCCTCCACTTCGCCGATCGACCAGGTATAGAACTTACCTTCAACTCCCTCGCTGTCAGCATCAAGGGCACTGTAAAAGCCACCTTCTTCACTGAGTTCTCTTTTCACGAATGCGATGGTTTCTGCAATCACCGTTCTGTATTCGTCGTTTCCGGTAAGCTGAAAGGCTTCCGCCAGTACCGACACCAGTAAGGCATTATCGTACAACATCTTTTCGAAATGTGGCGCCAGCCAGGCTGCGTCTGTACTGTAGCGTGCAAAGCCACCACCCAGCTGATCGTATATCCCACCCCGTATCATCTGGTCCAGGCTGAGCAAGGCCTGCTGCAGGCTTTCTTCGTCCCGGGTAAAACAGTAGTACCTCAACAGGTAAGCGATGGTGAAAGTCTGCGGAAATTTTGGGGCAGCGCCGAAACCACCCAATGACCGGTCAGCCCGTTTCATGATCTGCTCTTTAACAGACCGAAGATCTGTGAGGCTGAACTGATCATGACCACCAATCGCTCCGAACGAGTTCGCCTTCGAAAGATGGGCGGTAAGGTTCTCTGCCTGCGCGGCCAACTCGTGCCGCCGTTCGTGGTAAGCCTGGTGAACAAGGGTCAGTACCTCCTTCCATGAAGGCCGGTTAAAAGCCCGCGTTGGCGGAAAGTAAGTGCCCCCGTAGAATGGTTTTCCATCGGGCATCAGGAATACGTTGAGCGGCCACCCGCCGCTTCCCTCCATTGCCTGTAACGCATCCATGTATATGTGGTCAAGGTCAGGGCGCTCCTCGCGATCGATCTTGATGTTGATGAAATATTCATTCATCAGCCGGGCCGTTTCCGGGTCCTCGAAGCTTTCTCTTTCCATCACATGGCACCAGTGACAGGCTGCATAACCGATGCTGACCAGGATCGGCTTGTCTTCGCTCCTCGCCATCTGCAACGCTTCTTCTCCCCAGGGATACCAGTCCACCGGGTTGTGCGCATGTTGCAGGAGGTAAGGACTCGTTTCGTTGGCCAGTCGGTTCATGCGGGATGATTCAGGTGATGGCAATAGTTGATACTGCGAAACTGCAACAATGCAGCTAAGTCTTCAAAAAAGATACCCACGGATATAGCAGCGGCTACCTGCGGTGTTCAGCAAGAAACTTATCGAGTGCGGCCACCATGCTCGGCGCCTGCGGCGCAGGTGCTTTCACATCCAGCGCAAGGCCGGCCTCCTCAGCAGCCTTGGAAGTATTGCTGCCGAAGGCGGCGATGTACATTCCGTTTTGCTTAAAGTGCGGAAAATTATCGTAAAGACTCCGGATACCGCTGGGCGTGAAGAAACAAATCACATCGAAAGCGTCTTCCGCCGGCATCACCTCGTGAATATCGTTGCTCACAGTACGGTACATGAAAGCCAGCTGGAACTCGCAGTTGTGTGATTTCAACCAGTTGACGATCTCATTGTCCTGCTGGTTCTCGCTGCAGACGTAAAGAAAACGCTCGTTCTCTTTATGTTTATTGATAACGTCGAAAAGGCTTTTATTCGTTCCATCCGCTCCATAGAACACTTTCCGCTTCCGGTACAGGATGAATTTTTGCAGGTAAAGCGCCACCGCCTCAGTGATGCAGAAGTATTTCGTGTCCTGCCCGACGGTGATCTTCATTTCATCGCACATACGGAAGAAGTGATCAATCGCATTGCGGCTGGTAAAGATTACCGCAGAGAACTGGGAGATATCAATCTTTTGCTTGCGGAATTCCCGGGCTACAATGCCCTCCAGCCTGATGAAGGGATGAAATGTAAGATCCACGTCATACTTCCTTGCCAGATCAAAGTAAGGCGACTTATCGCTCTCGGGCTTAGGCTGTGTAATCAGGATCTTTTTTACCGCTCTTTGAGGAGTGGAATTCTTTGAACCGCTTTTCGCCATGCTGTTGATCTAAGGTTGGTACAAAATTAAAATCTTCCGTCGATATAGCTGAAAACGGCCTTCCCGATCACCAACAACGGCACGATTTCAACGCCGCAAAGGTAGAGGAAAAAATGAAAAGGATTGATATGCAGGTCTCTGCGAAAACTTTTCAGGGAAACAAAGTACCGGTAAACGAACAGCATGATCAGCAGAATGACCGATGCCGCTATAGCCGCTGTAACAATATCAGGGCCTGCGAAGGCGATCACCAGGATAAAAGGAATCAGCATCACCCCTATGATCTTATTGATAAGGAAAACGATAAATATGTAAGTCTCGGCGCCTTCCTTCACATTGAACACCCATCCTGCAAATTTCAGGAACAGGAATTTTCCGATGTACAGGCAGCCAATCATCAAAAGGCTGTAAAGCAGCAGCTGCCAGAAAGGAAAAGGAGCCCAGCTGTAATAGTCCAGCACCAGTGTGAGGTAGATCGCCGCGCTGAAAAAGAACAAAAGGTTCAGCAGCAGCGATCCGAGGCTTTGCTGCAACAACTGGTCACGGGTTTGCTTCTGCCGGAAACTCGTTTGGAAGAACAGCCTGAAAGTGTTCTGGAAATATTTCGGGAACAGCACCCTTGAGAATGCCACAAAGAACATGAGCCCCGCGATAAGGTAAAAGATGCGGTCCTTCGATTCCGGGAACCTTTCTTTCATCAGCATATATACCGGTTGCCGGTCAAAACCAAGCCAGGGGTGGTGAAAATATGACTGGTAGCTACCGGTGTCTTTCAGAATCACCGGCGGTGAAACAACCTGCACTGAATCTGCGGCCAGGCTATCCTGCGCGGGAATATTGGTTACCACCACACTGGTATCCGGCTGAACGGTTACCGGCTTTGGCGCAGGTTTTTGTACGGGACGAACGGTATCGCGACGGATACGTATGGAGTCTTTCCGGCGCTGGCTGGTATCGACACGGCGGTTGTGGCTGCTGTCTTTCGACCGGGTACTATCTGCCTGGGCTTGTAGCCCGGCTGTCCAGCAAAATGCTGCCAGTAAAAAAATAAACCGCTGCCAGGTCATGTGCAGCAAAAATAAGTAAGCAGATGCTTGCTCCTAAAAAAAGCTGGTGTAACCGATATGAAGTTTGGTTTGTCTCAGGTTCAGCCGCAAGTCATCCCTCTTACCGACCGCGATGGCAAGATTAAAAAGACCTGCCCGGGCCTCGAATGCCAGCCCCCCGCCTGCTCCAATATATCTATGTTCTGCACGGGATGGTCGCGAGCGGTCGCTGGTATAACCAAGATCGGTAAAAACAAAAAAGTAAGACCCCTGGTTCACCCGATACCGATACTCTACCGTGGTCACGGCAAAAGCACTTGCAAATATGCTTTCCTCATCAAAGCCGCGCATCAAACGGTACCCCCCTGCCTGGAACATTTCATTGCGGAAATAATCCGGTGTTTGCAGTAAACCCGACTGGATCCCCGCCTTGAGTACCGAATGTGTTCCCAGCCGGAAATAATCCGAACCACTGAAACTGATGCGCAATTGGTAACTGGTCATCCTGACAGAGTCATACAACGAACGATAGTCGAAGCCGCCATCTTTCAACGATGTGATGCTGTTGTTCCGGCGGATTGTTTTCTTGCCGGCACTCAAACTAAATGTTAACTCAACCCCTTTGCGCGGGTTATTACGGTAGTCGGTGCTATTGAACGTATACCCGAGACCAATCGAGGTAACGCTCATGTCTGCTGCGTCCGGCAATCTCCTGCTGATTCTTATGGCATTAGTGTCGATCTCCAACAGGTTCGTTCTCTGCCAGCCAAGCATAACAGTCGCTGATTGTTTTGTCCCCAACCGGTATTCCAACCCGGCTGAACCGTTAATATTTAAGAACGATGAATCCTTTTTGTACAATTGGAACCCGAGGTTCAGGCCGAATGCCGACCTGAGCACGAAAGGATGCCGGTAGATGAACTGTAACCTTGGTGATCGTGGCTGGGTTTGTTGCCAGGAAAAATCAACCCGCTCGCCTGAACCGAATGCGTTTTGCAAAAGCAGGTCCACGTCAGCCGCCAGCAGCAACCTGCCATTCTTCTGCTGGCTGGAGGGGAAAAGCCCCAGGAGCGCATTTACCTGGTTACTCTTCCCTGGCTGCAGGTAGAAATTGATCACAAAACCGGTGAGCTGCATCGTGATCTGCCAGGGTTGCGACTGCTGGAGGTAGGGCAGCTCGGATAAACGGCTGTCGATATTTTCAAGGACTGAAGCATTATACACTCCTCCCTCTGATATACCGAGAAATTGCAGCAGAAACTGTTTTGATATTTTCAACGATCCCGAAATACCTACACTGTCAAGCCGGTAAAGCGGGCCCTTATCCACTGCCAGCACCGCGTGGATTCGATTGCCTTTCAACTGCACGCTATCCCATTTCACTTTCACAAAAGGATATCCACGGTTCTGGTAGTAGTCAACGATCCGGGCAGGCAAACCGGAAATTACTTCAGCCGATGCAACTGAAGCTTCCCTGATTATCATGCCCGTCTGCTGCAGTACCCCCCGTTCTTCCGGCCGGATATGAACGACTCCCCATTCATACCGCTGCCCCATGAACAAATACACGGTTGTAAGATTATCATGTGTAACGATACTGTCAACAGATGCGGACAGGTATCCCTCCGCCTGTAACAGGGCAGGCAATTGTTGTATATATCGGGCTCTTTCCTCCGGACTGCGAAAACTGGTTTTCAGTGATGACAGATGCAAATCGGGCTGACCTGCAACGGGTTCTGCGCTGAGCATCCATTGAGCTTCAACGCCGATTGTTAGGAAACCGCTAATCATCAGCAATGCCAGGCGGTATAACAGTAATTTTGACATCTTTCAAAAACAAGTATAGTCATTTCCAGATACATGCCGGGCATCTACATCCATATTCCCTTCTGCCGAAAAGCCTGTCATTACTGCAATTTCCATTTCTCGGCCACCGCGCGGAATTTCGGAGAGATGACTGAGGCGATAATCCGGGAACTGCAACTCAGGAAACACTACCTCGAAGGACCCGTGGAGACCATCTATTTTGGCGGCGGAACACCTTCGTTGCTTGAAACCGGCCGGTTAGAACAGATATTAGACGCGGTAAACCAATACTTTAAAATTGAAGAGAATCCTGAGGTCACCCTGGAAGCAAATCCCGATGATATCAGTGTTCAGAAACTGCAGGAATGGAAAAGCATCGGTATAAACAGGTTGAGTATTGGAGTACAGTCTTTCGCCGACATTGATCTGGAATGGATGAACCGCGCACACAACAGCCGGCAGGCGGTGACCGCTCTGAATTCCGCAAGCAGGCTGTTCCCGAACATTACCATCGATCTGATCTATGGTACCCCCACCCTTTCCGATGAACAATGGCTTAAGAACCTTGAAATAGCGAACGACACCGGTATCGCACATCTCTCGTGCTACGCCTTGACCGTTGAAAAGGGTACTGCCCTGGATACGATGATCCGGCTGAAGAAAAAAACGGACGTTGATCAGGAGAAGCAGGCGCGCCATTTTGAATTGCTGATGCAATGGGCTGTGGCTGCGGAATACGAACACTACGAGATCTCGAACCTTGCAAAGCCTGGTTTTCGTAGCAGGCACAATACCAGCTACTGGAAGGGAAGTCATTACCTCGGCCTGGGACCATCGGCCCATTCGTTCAATGGAACCGGGCGCCAATGGAACATCAGCAATAACGCACTTTACCTGAAGAGCATTCAGCAAAATACCATCCCGGCAGAGAATGAAGTCCTCAGTGAAACACAACGACTGAATGAATATATTATGACAAGCCTCCGGACTATCGAAGGGCTTTCATTGATGC
>DASVBM010000268.1:0-16912 GCA_036375835.1 Chitinophagaceae bacterium
GAGCCTTTTTTCCAGGGCCATTTCCCGGGTAACAGCGTAATGCCCGGTGTGCTGATGGTAGAGGCGCTGGCACAGTGCGGCGGAATACTTGCGATCACCAGTGTAGGCGAGGAAGGCGATAAGTTTGATACGTATTTTGTAAAGATCGATAACTGCAAGTTCAAACAGAAGGTAGTGCCGGGCGATACGCTGATATTGAAGATGGAATTATCAAACCCGATACGCAGGGGGATGTGTGAGATGCACGGCACGGTGTACGTAGGGGATAAATTAGTTGCAGAAGCAGATCTTGTTGCTCAAATCGTAAAACAAAAAAATGATTAGTCCGTTAGCGCAGGTACATCCCAGGGCCAGGATAGCCGATAACGTCAGAATCGACGCGTTTTGCGTGATTGATGCGGACGTGGAAATCGGCGAGGGTACGCACATCATGCCCAATGTATGTGTGTTCGACGGCAGCAGGATCGGAAAGAACTGTACAATTTTCCCCGGGGCAGTGATTGGAGCCGTACCCCAGGACCTGAAGTTCAAAGGAGAGGAGACTACCGCCGTCATTGGTGACAATACCACCCTGCGTGAATGCGTGACCATACATCGCGGAACCCGGGATAAGTGGACAACAAAGGTGGGGAGTAATTGCCTGGTGATGGCCTATAGCCATGTTGCGCATGACTGTATTGTGGGGAACAATGTAATCCTCGCCAATGGTGTACAACTCGCCGGCCACGTGGTGATCGACGACTACGCAAGAGTGGGTGGACTGGCCGGTGTTCATCAGTTTATTCATCTCGGTGCACATACCTATATCGCCGGGCAGATACTGATCCGTAAAGATGTGCCTCCTTTTGTGAAGGCGGCACGTGACCCTTTAAGCTATGTAGGCGTGAATGTAGTCGGGCTGGAACGCAATGGTTACAGTAAGGAAAGCATCCGTCAGATCCACGACATCTACCATATTCTGTTCGTACAGGGTAACTCCACTTCAAAAGCGCTGGAGATTGTTGAGGCAACAATTGAAGATTCAGACGTAAAGAACCACATCGTTTCTTTTGTAAAAAATTCCACCACCGGAATTATCAAAAGGCATAAGGACACTACGATGGATGACTACGCGTTTTAAACCCAATTCAGCTGCATGAATATTACGCTGGATAATGCAGGAAAAAAGTTCAACAGGGACTGGATCTTTCGCAACTTCAGCTATACGTTCACCCAGGGAAATCATTACGCGATAGTCGGCCCCAATGGCAGCGGCAAGAGCACACTGCTTCAGGTGCTGGCTGCGTCGATGAATCCGACTGAAGGATCAATCCGGTTTTCAGATGATGGCTCCGAAGTTCCACCGGAAAATGTCTATCGCCACCTTGCCATTGCAGCACCCTACCTGGAACTGGTTGAAGAAATGACAGCTGCCGAGCTGCTTTCATTTCACGCCGTATTCAAAACGCTGACCCACCCGGTTGAGGAGATACTGCAGTTGGTACAACTTGATAATACCCGCGGTAAGCAGGTGCGGAACTTCAGCAGCGGGATGAAGCAAAGGCTGAAACTTGCACAGGCTATCTTTTCCGATACAAAACTCCTGCTCCTGGATGAACCCTGCACCAATCTTGACGCTGCTGGTTACCAGGTATACCAGTCACTTATCAAAAGCTTCTGTTTACAAAAACTCGTGATCGTCAGCAGTAACGACCTGAATGAATATTCTTTCTGCGAAGAAAGGATCAATATGCTGGACCATAAGTATAACCGCGCACTGCAGCAATAACCGGAATAGAACCTTACCTCCGGCTGGCTATCAGGAGGTTCAGGTCGGTGTATTTTAAATCGAATCGCTGGCTGATATAAAAACTGGTAAGCGCGCCTTTATATAGGTATATGCCATGCCTGAGGTTGAAGTCATGCCAGACCATTTCATCAAACCCTCCCGCTTCGCTTGCCTCCAGCAGAAGCGGCATCAGTACATTGCTGATGGCATGGCTGGCGGTGCGTGCAAAACCGCTTGGAATGTTGGGCACGCAATAATGGATCACCCCGTGTTTGATAAACGTTGGCTTTTCATAACTGGTCATCTCACTGGTCTCAAAGCATCCGCCGCGGTCAATGCTCACATCGATAATCACGCTGCCGCTGCGCATAGCCGCAACCATTTCTTCGGATACCACTACTGGTGATCTTCCGCTTTCACCACCCAAAGCTCCCACCGCCACTTCACAGGTCTTGAGCTGCTTGGCCAGGATGCGTGGCTCGAGGACACTGGTCCAGATCCGTACGCCAAGATTATTCTGAAGCCGCTTGAGGCGGTAAACGTTGTTGTCAAATACTTTCACGGAAGCACCCATGGCCAGCGCTGTCCTGGTAGCAAACTCACCCACCACACCGGCTCCGATGATCACCACTTTCGTCGGAGGGATACCGCTGATTCCACCGAGTAATACGCCTTTACCATGATTAAAGCTGCCGAGGTATTGTCCTGCGATCAGCATCACCGCGCTTCCCGCGATCTCACTCATGCTGCGCACGATCGGATAGGTTCCGCTATCGTCCTTCAGGCTTTCAAAGCACAGCGCGGAAATGCGCTTTTCCATCATCTTTTCAATGTGCTCTTTTTTCAGTGCTGAAAACTGCAGGGGGGAAACGAGTATCTGGTTTAACTGCAGGTAATTCAGGTCTTCACCAACTACCGGCGCCGTCTTGATAAGTATAGGTGCCTTAAACGCTTCCGATTTTTCATACACCACCGTTGCACCGGCATCCGAATAATCCCGGTCGCTGTAATTGCTGCCTTCTCCCGCTTTGTGTTCCACTATCACCTGGTGGCCATTGTTCACCAGCACCGCAACAGCTTCCGGTATCAGGGCGATCCGGTTTTCCTGGAAGGCGGTTTCTTTGGGTATGCCAATCTGTAATTTTGCGCCTTTGGGCTTGATGTCCAGTACCTCTTCTAAGGTTTCCAGGGAAATAGACGGGCTGATGGATGGTTTGGAACTCGCCATTGCGTTTGGTTAACGTTGCTTGAAATAAAATTAGGTGATTTTAGGTAAAGCTCCGGGTAAAGTGCTGATTTCACGCGTGTTTTCATCGATAGTTCGTATGCGCACGGTAAAGCGTTCGTCCGGCAGCAGTGCGGCTGCTTTTTCAGGCCATTCAATGAAACAGTAATTCCCGCCAAGGATCGCATCTTCCATGCCTGCATCCACCGCTTCCTGTTCATCCTTCAGCCGGTACCAGTCCATGTGACAGATCGTTCCGGCAACAGGGCTGCTGTATTCGTTGATCAAAGCGAACGTCGGACTGCCAACGGTATCTTTCACCTGCAGCAGTTCGCAAAGGGCGTGAATAAACGTGGTCTTGCCGGCACCCATCGGCGCGTCAAATACCCAGGTTTTATAATCCTTTCCTTCCTCCCAGGCACTGCGGGCGATGCTGTCAATTTCATCGATTTTAAAAGTCTTTAACACCTGATTGCAAAAATATCGGCAGAATTGCAACATTGTAAAAAAGATATTATCCGTCGCCGCAAAATGCGGCATGCTGTTGTTGAATAATTTTGTGTTATGGAAAAAGTGAACTGGCAGGTGGAGGGCATGAGCTGTACCAATTGCGCCCTCAGTATTCATAAATACCTGGAAGAAGAAGGAGTAAAAAATATCAAGGTAAACTTCATTGGCGGAGAAGTGAGCTTCGAGCTCAACGGCAACAAAAGCCGGGAAGAAATTCAAAAGGGGATACGGTCGCTGGGATACCAGGTAAAAACGGGAAACGGGCATGAAGACGGACACCATCACCATTTGCCGGGAATCATTCCTTTCCGGTCTCAGGCGCAGCGATTCCTGTTTTGCCTGGTGTTTACCATTCCGTTGTTTTTCGCCCACATGCTCCCCTGGCATATTCATTTTCTGATGAACCACTGGGTTCAGTTGGCGCTGGCCATACCGGTTTATTTTGTGGGAATGGATTTTTTTGGCCGCAGTGCCATCAAAAGCCTGCGGAAAGGCGTTCCGAATATGAATGTGCTGATTGCGCTGGGTGCAACAGCCGCGTTTGTATACAGCCTGATAGGGACCATCCAGAACGATCCTGAAAAGATATTTTATGAAACCGCGGCTACCATCCTCACACTGGTGTTTCTCGGGAACTGGATGGAAGACAAATCTGTCGAAACTACGCAGCGTGAACTGAAGAAGCTGGCTTCGACCCAGAAAGTGATGGCAAACATGATCGCTTTCGATGAGAACCACCAGGAGCAGATATTCCCGGTTGAGAGCACACAGCTGAAAGTCGGCGACCTTATCCTCATCAAAACAGGTGAATACGTTCCGATGGATGCAAAGATCCTCTGGGGCGAGGCCAGTGTAAACGAAGCGATCATCACCGGTGAGAGTGTACCGGTGGAGAAAAAAATGAATGACCGGGTAATTGGAGGCAGCATACTGGAAAACGGAACGGTAAAAGCCTATGTCACCGCTGTTGGTGAGGATTCGGTAATGGGCCATATACTAAGGATGGTGCGGGATGCACAGGCGGAGAAGCCCCCCGTTCAGCAGCTCGCCGACCGGATCAGTGCCTGGTTTGTGCCGGTCGTTATCGGGATATCTCTTGTGGCGCTCGCCGGTAACTATTTCTTTGCAGATCATAGCTTCCGTGAAAGCCTTATGCGCAGCATTGCAGTTCTGGTGATTGCATGTCCCTGCGCAATGGGATTGGCCACTCCCGCCGCCATTGCAGTCGGGTTGGGGCGTGCGGCCAGAAGCGGTGTTTTGTTTAAAAACGCAAAGAGCCTGGAGGTATTCAAGGATATCCGCCAGGTTGTGTTCGACAAAACAGGAACGCTGACCACTGGTCATTTCGCTATTTCCCGTTTTAATAGTTCAATTGACGAAGCGGAGTTCAAACGTATCGCCTATTCACTCGAAAAATATTCGAATCACCCGGTTGCACGCGCTGTAAGCAGGCAATGGAAACAGCCGGATGAGATTCGCTGGGATTCGATCGAGGAGGTAAAAGGCCTGGGTATAAAGGCTAGAAGTAAAGACGGCAACAACTATGTTGTTGGGTCATTCAAAGTGGCTGCAGGACTTACGGAGGATCCGTCTCACAGCATCTATCTCGTGCGAAACAATCATTTGCTGGGATGGATCGACGTTGCTGATGATCTTCGTCCTGAGGCAAAGGGCGTGATTGCTTTTCTGCATTCAAAGAATATCCGGACCATCCTTTTGAGCGGCGATCAGCAACAGAAAACAGATAAAGTAGCAAAGGAACTCGGGATCGACGAAGTAATTGCGGAGCAGACTCCTGAGGAGAAACTGAAAAAAATTGCTGCATTGAATGCCGAAATGCCCACAGCCATGGTGGGCGACGGTATCAATGACGCGCCGGCACTTGCCAAGGCTACAGTGGGTATCTCTCTCAGCGATGCCTCCCAGGTGGCGATGAACAGCGCACAGGTGGTACTGATGAACCACGGCCTGAAAAATCTCCCGCTGTCGCTTGGGCTGGGCAGGCACACTTATCTCACCATCAAACAGAATCTTTTCTGGGCATTCTGCTATAACATCGTGGCCATACCGGTGGCTGCTTTTGGTTACCTGAGCCCGACGTTTGGCGCGCTGGTAATGGGGTTCAGCGACGTAGTCCTGGCGGTGAATTCCATCCGCCTGAAATTTAAAAAGGTAACTTAGTTGCCTGCATGCAGCAACCGGAAGCAATTCTGAAGCAATACTGGGGGCATCAGTCTTTCCGCGGTCAGCAGGAAAATATCATTCGGGCCGTCCTGGAGAAAAAAGACACCCTCGCCCTGCTGCCCACCGGGGGCGGTAAATCCGTTTGTTTTCAACTGCCGGCACTGATGATGGACGGGCTTTGCCTGGTCGTGAGTCCGCTGATTGCGCTGATGAAAGACCAGGTGGAGAACCTGCAGAAAAGGAATATTGCCGCCGCAGCCGTTCACAGCGGCCTTGGATTCTTTGAAGTGCGTAAAGAACTGCAACGTGCAGCAGATGGTGAATACAAATTCCTGTACGTGTCGCCCGAACGCATTCAGACCAGGTTGTTCCGGGAATTTCTGCCAGCCTTCAACGTCTGCCTGCTTGCCGTGGATGAAGCGCATTGTATTTCGCAGTGGGGTTATGATTTTCGCCCACCCTACCTGAAGATTGCGGAATTACGCAATATGTTACCGGGAGTCCCCGTCCTCGCACTCACCGCTTCGGCAACACCACAGGTGCAGCAGGACATTGTAAATAAGTTGTGTTTCGGTACTCACAGTTTTTTCCGGCAATCATTCAGCAGGCCGAACCTGTCCTATTCCTGTTTACAGGTGGAAAGCCGGTTTAATAAGTTGCTCGACATATTGAAGAACGTTGCCGGCAGCAGCCTGGTATATTGCCGGAACAGGAAACAAACACAGGACATCGCGCGCCTGCTCACCATGCAGGGATATCCTGCAGAATACTACCACGCGGGACTTTCGCAGGAAGAGCGGAATCGGCGGCAGGAACTTTGGATACAGGGGAAAACAAGGATCATTGTCTGCACCAATGCTTTTGGTATGGGAATCGATAAACCGGATGTGCGTTCGGTTATTCATTACAACATCCCGGACTGCATTGAGAGTTATTACCAGGAAGCCGGAAGGGCGGGCAGGGATGGTAATCGTTCCTATGCAGTCGCCCTGTATCAGCAGGAAGACCTTGAAGAGCTTAGTGCCTTGCCGGAACTCAGGTTTCCACCCATCGCGTCAATAAAAAAAGTCTACCAGTCGGTAGCTGACTACCTGGGTATACCTGTGGGTATCGGGGAAGGCAATTACTATGATTTCGATCTTGCTGATTTTTCATCTAAGTTCCAATATGATATTCACCTGGTGATCAATGCACTGAAGATGCTGGAGCAGGAAGGGCATCTTGCCTTTAACGAAAGTATTTTTCTTCCGCCACAAGTGAAATTCACCGCGCCGCGCACACTGCTCGAAGATTTTGAAGCTGCACACCCCGACCTCGAGCCGATGGTGAAGTGCCTGCTTCGCACCTATGAAGGAATTTATGATAACAGGATATCTGTGAATGAAAAACAACTCGCGAAGCTGATCCGGATTTCTGTGGACGAGGTGCGCCAACAGTTAATGAAGCTGCGCGCTTTCGCGGTAATCGAATACCTGCCGCAGAAAGAAACTCCGCAACTCTGTTTTTTGCTGAACCGTGCGCCGGCTCAGTACCTGTCTGTAGACAACCAGGCTTATCTGAAAAGAAAGAAACAGTATGCAGCACGAGTGGCATCAATGCTTCGCTATCTTCAGCAGAACGGTTGCCGCAGCAGGTACATCGCGGAATATTTCGGGGAAGAACAACCTGAGCAGTGTGGTACCTGCGACAATTGCCTGCGTGGTAAACGAAGCGGCTTCACCGGCTCCGAGTTTCGTAATATTGAGCAAAGAATACGCGCGGTGATAACTGAAGATGGGATAACCGTTCCGGATCTGGTGGCTTCGCTTCATGATGTGCAGAAGGAGAAACTCTGGAAGGTCCTGGATTTCCTGCAGGCCGAACAGGCTTTAACCGTCAGGAATAATCTAGTGTTGCTGCATAAACAACCCGGCATTCACGGTAAAGGCTGATCATTCATCATACAACTCTTGCTTATGCATCCGGATATCAAAACATACAATCACAGTCAGACGCCGGCCGAAGCAGGTATCTGCCACCTGCTCGCACGTGAAATTGACCACAAGTTACCCGAAGCGGAAAGTAAGGTGTGGCACGCACATCCGGTGTGGTTTATTGATGGTAACCCCATAGTTGGTTACAGCAAACTCAAAGGTTGCGTCCGGCTGCTGTTCTGGAGCGGACAGAGTTTTGATGAGCCGGAACTTGAAAAAGAAGGCTCATTTAAAGCCGCCGAAAGACGCTACACTTCAGCGCAGGAGGTAAACCTGCAGGACCTGCACCGATGGCTGGAAAAGGCCCGGGACATCCAGTGGGATTATAAAAACATCGTGAAGCGCAAAGGGCAGCTTGAGCGGCTGAAGTGAGATCAGCATTCAACGAGGAAAAAATAAAAAAAGGCCGCCACAAGGCAGCCTTTCTTTATAATCGCTGTTATTATTATCGTGCTACATTCACTGCTCTCTTTTCCCGTATCACGGTTACCTTGATTTGCCCGGGGTAAGTCATTTCTGTCTGGATCTTCTGGGCGATATCAAAACTGAGTTTATCACTGTCGCCATCGGTTACGCGGTCAGCTTCAACGATCACGCGGAGTTCTCTTCCTGCCTGTATGGCATAAGCTTTCTCCACACCCTGGTAAGCCAGCGCCAGATTCTCGAGGTCTTTGATCCTTTGCAGGTATTGCTGCATGATCTCTCTCCGCGCGCCCGGTCTTGCACCGCTGATCGCATCGCAGGCCTGTACAATTGGAGAGATCACATATTGCATTTCCATCTCGTCGTGGTGTGCGCCGATTGCATTCACAACGGCTGGATTTTCTCCGTACTTTTCTGCCAGCTTTGCACCGAGAAGTGCGTGGCTGAGTTCAGTTTCTTCATCGGGCACTTTACCGATATCGTGCAGCAGTCCCGCGCGTTTTGCGAGTTTCGGATTCAGTCCCAGTTCGGCTGCCATGATACCGCAGAGATTCGCCACTTCGCGGCTATGCATTAGGAGGTTTTGACCGTAGGAAGAACGGAAACGCATTTTTCCAACGATCCGTACCAGTTCTTTGTGCAGCCCGTGGATTCCAAGTTCGATTACGGTGCGTTCTCCGATTTCCATCACCTGCTCCTCTAACTGGCGGCGTGTCTTCTCCACCACCTCTTCGATCCGTGCCGGGTGAATACGGCCGTCCGCGACGAGTCGCTGCAAAGAAAGACGCGCAATCTCGCGCCGCAGCGGGTCAAAAGAAGAGAGAATGATCGCTTCCGGCGTATCGTCAACGATCAGGTCTACCCCGGTAGCTGCTTCGATGGCACGGATATTCCTTCCCTCGCGGCCGATGATCTGTCCTTTGATCTCGTCGCTTTCCAGGTTGAATACGGTAACGGTATTTTCGATCGTCTGTTCAGCGGCAGTACGCTGGATAGACTGGATAACAATTTTGCGGGCCTCTTTGTTGGCCTTTTGCTTAGCGTCTTCAATGATTTCCTGCTGTATGCCGAGGGCCCGGGTCTGCGCTTCCTGGCGGAGACTTTCAATCAGCTGTGACCTTGCTTCGTCTGCCGTTAATCCGGCGATCTTTTCCAGCCGGCGGATGTGCTCTTCCTGGTGCTTTTCCAGCTCGGTGCGTTTCTGACTCACCACCTCGATCTGCCGGTTCAGGTTTTCCTTGATGGCGTCGTTTTCCTTGATCTGCTTATCGATGGAAGATTCCTTCTGGTTGATGGAGATCTCCTTCTGTTTTACCCGGTTCTCAGCTTCGGAAATTTTCCGGTTTTTCTCCAGTACTTCCTTGTCGTGCTCGGCCTTCAGTTGAACGAATCGTTCTTTGGCTTCGAGCTGCTTCTCTTTCTTCAGCGTTTCGGCCCTGATCTCGGCCTCCTTTAATATCGTTTGCGCCTGTAATTCTGCTTCTTCAATTTTTTTGTTGGTGTCCTTGGCGAAGATGAATTTACCCGCTATGATGCCCACGATCAGGGCAATAACACCAATGATCACCTGTATAATGATAGGATCCATGCTTGTGGTTGATTTTTAATTGGTTCGTAATCTCAGTTTTTCTCATAAACTACATGCTTCTGCCTGTATGAGTGAGTGTTGCGAAGATAATTAAATCCGGGCTGATGTTGGCACCCCCCCCCTGTATTCCGATTTTGGGACAGGTAGTTCAGTAAATGGAAAGCCTCCGGACATTTTAAAATGACATTTGTTGAAATTCAATATCTTAGGTATGGCATTTATTCTGGCATTCATTTTGGCAATACCGGCCTGACCAAGGGATGTATTATATCCCGCCTACAGAATCCACTATCTCCTGAATAGCCTGAATCCCAATTATCTTAAGAAGAACCGCTTCAATGCAATTCCATGAAAAGGTTTGTATCGGCGGTTTTATTGATCATTATTTTCAGTTCCTGCAGCAAACAGGACCTGGTAGCGCCTGAACAGGATGCCGCCGGGACCACCGGGAAACTGTTCTATAAAGACGCGAACGTGGCAATATCCGATGTAGAGGGCACTGCCGTGGGAAATCATATCCGTTTCCGTTTTACCAGCAATTATGAAAAGAACGTGGCGAAGGTGGAACTGATGAGCGGGCCTTACGAAAACATGCTCTGCTTTTTCTACGAGGAATCACTTCCCGCAGTTTCGCTTCAGAAAAAGAGTTACGAAGTGACGGAGCAGAATGTCAGCGCCAGCCAACGGTTTTACGTGATTAAATATACTTTACGCTCCGGTGGATGGATTCTCACACCGCCTTTCCGGTACCAGAAATAGTTTCATTCGTAGCAAAGCTACAGGTAGTAACTGCCTCACATTTCTGTGAGGCTTTTTTTTGAATACCGATCAGCCGAAGAATGGAAGGGCGAACGGGATCCGGTATCAACCGGGTAGCTCTTCTGTATTGATTTCTGCAAGTACTTTATCAAGCTGGTGTTCTATCGATTCGAGTTTTTCGATTGTATCCTCCATGTCTGGAGAGCCGGGCGCCGCTTTTCCCTGCTCGGTGGCAAACCACAGCAGCACCATGGCTACATAGTCCTGCATATCCTTGCCGGCAAAGCTGTTTTTGAATTCATACACCTTGTCATTGATCAGCTTCACCGTTTTCCTTAGCGATTGTTCATCGGCAGGATCGATTTTCAGCCGGTAATTCCGCTCGGCAATAACAATATTTACCGGTATCAGCTCTTTCATCTCAGTTGTTCAATAATGCGAGGCACTTGTCAATTTCTTTCAGGTACACGTCTATCCGTTTCTCCAATTCTGCTTTTTCTTCCACGGACCATTTGCTCACTCCCATTTTCATGATATCCACCTGCTGTTGCAGTGCGGCGAGTCGATCCTGCTGTCCTTTAATTTCCGATTTGCCGGCGGAGAGTTCTTTTTTCAGCCTGCTGTTTTCGCGTTGGATTGCGGCATAGTGCTTCAGCACCTGCTGCAATTTTCCCTGTATGGCTTTCATTCGGGTTTCAAGCTCAACGCTCATGCTTTGAAGATATTATTTTCTGATTTCAGCTCCCAGCTCTTTTTCGAAAGTCTGGATAAGTTTGCCGATCATGCTGTCAACCTCGCTATCTGTCATTGTCTTTGCCGCGTCCATGAAAGTAAAGCTCACCGCCATGGATTTTTTATTCCTGCCGAGCTTGTCACTTTCGAACACATCGAAGAGCCGCAGGTCCTGAAGCCTGCTGATCTTCAGCTTTTCGACGGCTGCCTCGATCTGCCGGTACTGGACGTTCCGGTCTACCACCAGCGCGAGGTCCCTGTTCACTGCCGGATATTTCGGAATTTCCCGGTAAGTGATCATAGAACGCTTAGCCGCCTCCAGTAAAGCATTGAAGTCGAAATCGGCAAAGTATACATCCTGCCGGATGTCGAACTGCTGCAGTTTTTTGCGGTCCGCCTTCTGAATCGAACCAAGCCGGTCTTTTCCAGCGGATATTTCCACCACTTCAGGTTCTTCCTGCGGCGTGAATTGCGGACTTTGTATTCCGGCAAGCTGGGGAATTGCAGTGGCAATACCTTTAAGCTGGAAGTAGTCGGCCTCGGAAGATTTTGCATTCCATGTATCCGCGTAGCCGGGGCCACTCATATAAATGCTTAGATGCTCGGTTTCCACGTATTTGCCTGTACCGTTATTGTGATATGTTTTTCCAAATTCAAAAAAGCGCAGTTGATTATTCCTGCGGTTCAGGTTAAAAGCGATCACCTCCAGGCCGGTCTCCAGCATCGAAGGCCGCATCAGGTCCAGTTCCGCGCTCAGGCTGTTGATCATTTTGACCGCGGTTTCCTGCACGGTATCCGGATAATAACGACTGTTGGTGATGGAATTGGTCACAATCTCTGAAAATCCGATTCCTGCCAGGTAGGCCGCTAATTTCTGCCGGAGGCTTTCTTTTACCGACATTTCATCCACGGCCGGGGTGATGGTGATGGAAGAAGGGATCTCGATATTGTCCAGGCCGTCTATCCGGATGATCTCCTCAACGATATCTGCTGGAAGGCTGATATCCGGTTTGCTGAAAGGAACAGCTACCCTTAGTTCATCCATCGACTCTTTCACAATTTCGAAGTCGAGGCTCTCCAGTATTTTTTTGACGGTATCGGAATGATAGTTTTTTCCACTGAGCTTTTTCAGGTAATGATTCTTCAGCGTTACCTGTACTTTCTGCCGGGGCTGCGGGTAGATATCTGTCACTTCCGAACTGATGCTGCCGCCGGCTATCTCGCGCACCATTGCGGCTGCCCGCTTCAGTACGTTTACTGTATTGGAAATGTCTACGCCTTTTTCAAACCGCGTGGCCGCATCGGTTCTGAGACCATGGCGCATGGATGTTCTCCGGATCGAGCCAGGTGCGAAACATGCGCTCTCCAGGAATATACTGGTGGTTGTGTCGCTCACGCCGGTGTTCATACCACCGAACACGCCGGCGATACACATTCCGTTGCCGTCGCCGTCGCAGATCATCAGGTCTTCTGCGGAAAGTTTCCTTTCCTTTTCGTCAAGGCTGATAAAGCCTGTTCCTTCCGGCAGGTTTTTTACCACTACGTGGCGACCAGCAATCTTAGCAGCATCAAACGCGTGTAAAGGCTGGCCTGTCTCGTGTAACACGTAATTGGTGATGTCAACAATATTAGTGATCGGGCGCTGGCCGATCGCCATCAGCCGTTCCTTTAACCATTGCGGCGATTCCTTTACCGTAACTCCTGAAATGGTTACACCCGCATAACGAGGACACGCATCGATATTCTCAACCGTAACTTTTATGGGGAGGTCGCGGTTGTCCGGTTTGATATTACTGTACGGAGTTTTTGCCCGGTAATTTTTCCTTTCATGGAGTGACAGGTAAGCACACACGTCCCTAGCCACACCCAGGTGGCTCATAGCGTCCATCCGGTTCGGTGTGAGCCCTATTTCATAGATCCAGTCGGTATAGGGTTTGAAATAATCCGCGGCCTCCGTACCTGTTTCCACATGAGCAGGCAGCACCATGATGCCGGCGTGGCTTTCGCCTGCTCCGATCTCGTCTTCAGCGCAGATCATGCCGTGGCTTTCAATACCTCGTATTTTGGCCACTTTCATTGTCACGGGTTCAGATCCAAGCGGGTAGATGGTAGTACCTGCCGGCGCCACCACCACTTTCTGACCAACCGCCACATTAGCAGCGCCGCAAACGATCTGAAGTGGTTCCGTATTTCCCACGTCTACCCGGGTCAGCCGCAGCTTGTCTGCGTTAGGATGTGGCACCACTTCCAGTACCTGGCCGATCACCAGCCCGGAGAGCCCTCCTTTGATACTTTCGAACCGTTCCAGGCTTTCCACTTCGAGTCCTATGGAAGTCAGTATTTTGGATAGCTTACCGGGTTCGACCGGTTCGGGGAGGTAGTCACATAGCCAGTTATAGGAGATCGTCATAAAATGCCTGCTGTTATAGTCCTGCAAATATAATTGAAGCAGCGTAGCCCCCATGAAAACCAGCGCAGATAAGCTTTGCAAGTCTGGCATAAAACTGCAAAGCAGCCGCAGTCGCGGGCATGCTGCCGGACGCTAATCAGTTACTCAAAAACACTTGAAATGCCAAGCTTTACCTGCGATTTATTTTAGCACAGGAAATGTGCATTCAGATGTGCAGTATCCTGTGACTTGTGGATAAGCGCCGGAAAACTTATGAACAACCCTGTATCCGACGTGAATAATTGTGCAATTTGGTGAGTGAGATGTGGATGGACGTCGAATAAATATTGATAGAATAAAAATTCATCGAGAGGAAAATTGCAGACTATATTCGTCCTCCGGCAGTAATTTTTCGGGGGCTCAGGCGGATGTTTCAATCGGTTTTCCTGTCAGATTTTTCGGTAGAAACCGGCATCGCCTCCTGAGCTTGAGATTTGTTTCTAACCCAATTAAAGACCAGCGTTTTCATGGACCTAACCAACCTGAACAAAGACAGAAAAACCAGGCGTAAACCTTCCATTGACCTGAGTACCATGGTATACGGAAAGGTACCTCCCCAGGCAAAAGAGCTGGAGGAGGCGGTACTCGGAGCAGTGATGCTCGAAAAGAGTGCTTTTGATACCGTAATCGAGATCTTACAACCCGAATGTTTTTACGTAGATGCACACCAACGTATTTACAAAGCATTTAAATCGTTGGCAGACAATCATATGCCAATCGATATCCTCACAGTTGTCGAGGAGCTGAAACGTAAGGAAGAACTGGACATGGTGGGCGGGCCTTATTATATCACCAAGCTCACCAACTCGGTAGTTTCTACCGCAAATATCGAAGCCCACGCGCGGATCGTACTGCAGAAATTTATCCAGCGTGAACTCATCCGGCTGAGCGGCGAAATCATCGGCGATGCTTATGAAGACAGCACCGATGTTTTTGACCTGCTGGATGAAGCAGAGGAAAAGATGTTCAAGATCACGAACAACTATCTCAAGAAAAACTTTGAAGACATCAATGACGCGCTGGCGAAAGCCATCCGGAGAATAGACGACCTGCGCGGTAAGGAAGAAGACGTTTCAGGTGTGCCCAGCGGCTTTGCAAGCCTCGACCGGGTTACCTACGGATGGCAGCCTACCGACCTGATCATTCTTGCAGCGCGTCCCTCAGTGGGTAAAACCGCATTCGCACTCAATCTCGCGCGCAACGCAGCACTGAACCCCACAAAACCCACTCCGGTCGCTATGTTCTCGCTTGAAATGAGTTCGGCGCAGCTGGTTCAAAGGATACTCAGTGCCGAGAGCGAGATCATGCTCGAAAAAATCGCGCGTGGTAAACTGGAAGAATACGAATACCAGCAGCTGCATTCAAAAGGTATCAAGCGACTCGAGCAGGCACCGATATTTATTGATGACACAGCGGCACTCAACATATTTGAATTCCGGGCCAAGGCCAGAAGGCTGGTGAACAAACATAATGTCGGCCTGATCATCATCGACTACCTGCAGCTGATGAGCGGCAGCGGCGATCGCAACAGCAACCGCGAACAGGAAATCAGTAACATTTCGCGGAACCTGAAAGCCCTGGCCAAAGAACTCAACATCCCTATCATTGCACTGAGCCAGTTGAGCCGTGCCGTAGAAACCCGGAAAGAAAGCAAGATGCCCCAGCTGAGTGACCTCCGCGAGTCGGGCGCAATCGAACAGGATGCCGACATGGTAATGTTCATTTACCGCCCGGAATACTATGAGGTAATGAATAACGAGATGGGTGAAAGTACCAAGGGAGAAACGCATATCCGTATAGCCAAGCACCGGAACGGTTCACTCGAAAACATTAAACTCAGGGCCCTGCTGCACATACAGAAGTTCGAAGAATGGGATGACAACGGTGGTCCCAACCTCGGACCAGGCAGCTGGAAGCCGATCAGTCCCGCACCCGGACAGGGGCCGCAGCAGGGTAACGATGGCGGAAAATTCTTTATCCAGAAAGGAAGCCGGATGAACAGCGGCGAATTCGATGAAGGATTTGACGAGCAACCTTTCTGATCAAGGCGATAAAACCGAAACACCCTGCACGGGTGTTTTTCTTTTTAATATTGCAGCATGGCTTTGCCGTTTTTTTATGAGAAGGAGCTTGTTGCTGGCAGCGGGGCGTTCACCCTGGGCGAAGAAACCAGTAAACACTGTATACAGGTACTGAGGATGAGATCCGGCGATTCGCTGAACCTCACTGACGGAAGGGGTAACCTTATTACTGCCTCTATATTGAACCCTGACAGAAGAGCCACTGAAGTAAAACTTCACTCGTTTGAGTTTCAACCTGCAGCCAGCCGGAAAGTAACGCTGGCTGTTTCGCTGCTCAAAAACGCCTCACGCTTTGAATGGTTTCTTGAAAAAGCAACCGAAATCGGTGTTGCCCGTATCATTCCGCTGCTTTGCGAAAGAACGGAAAGGCAGCAGTTTCGCTTCAGCCGTATGAACAGTATACTGATCTCGGCGATGCTGCAGAGCCAGCAGGTATGGCTGCCCGTGCTCGAAGAAGCACGACCTTTCCGCGCAATCGTTGAAGAAGCGCATAGCCGGAAATTCATTGCCCACTGTTCAGAAGGGAATAAAGCAAAACTGAATGCGGCTACTATCACAGATGATGTGGCAATGCTGATCGGCCCTGAAGGCGACTTCTCGCCGGCTGAGACCGCATTGGCACTTGAGAAGAACTTTCAGCCTGTTTCCCTGGGTGACACCCGCCTCCGTTCAGAAACCGCGGCGATTGTTGCGGCTACACTACTCATGAACCTGTAATTCGTACATTCGTCATTTTGAACCCATCGGCAAGATGAAGGCTATAATCGCAACTAATTATGGTGCTGACTGAAGTAAACGATTCTGCTACAGCTAAAGATTTTATCCGGGTGAACGTGGAAATGAATGCAGGTAATCGCTGCTATATCCGGCCACTGGATAAAGAGATCTATGACGTTTTCAACCCGGAAAAGAATAAGCAGTTCAGGCATGGCGAGGCGAAGCGCTGGATCATCAGCGGGGATGACGGCAAACTAAAAGGAAGGATCGCAGCCTTCGTGAACCAGAAGTATGTTAACCGCGGAACGGACTATCCGGTGGGCGGCATTGGTTTCTTTGATTGTGTGAATGACCAGGCGGTAGCCAACCGGCTTTTTGATACGGCGGCGGAGTGGCTGAAGTCCAGGGGAATGGAAGCAATGGACGGTCCTGTAAATTTCGGTGACCGCGATAAATGGTGGGGCCTGCTGGTTGAAGGATTTGAAAAGGAACCGATCTACGGG
>DASVBM010000301.1:0-2150 GCA_036375835.1 Chitinophagaceae bacterium
ATTTGGAATTTCAATGTCGGTGGAATTTGGAATTTCAGCATTTGGAATTTCAATGTTACGGCAAGGATATCCGAGCAAGAGACCCCATGGCGACACAAGACTAATGGGATTTGCCCGCCTGGATGACCGTTCGGACGGGGAATTTCAGCATTTGGAATTTCAATGTCGGTGGAATTTGGAATTTCAGCATTTGGAATTTCAATGTTACGGCAAGGATATCCGAACAAGAGACCCCGTGGTGACAGCGAATGACAGCGGTGAACCGGAGGGAATTAAATTGGACAAGCGGTTGACCCGATGAGACGGGCTGCTTGCGGCTGCACGGGAAATCGTTTACCTTGTTGGTCATTAAACCAGACTATATGAGAAAAATATTTTTTACTGCCCTGGCTTTTACCGCATTCGTCGCATGCAGGAACGAAGACAAAGCCAAAACCAGCGAAGCCGCGACATCCATGGTTCAGCCTGAAAAAGTGATGACAAAAGCGGAACAGGATAAAGCCTGGATGGAATACATGACACCGGGTTCCGCGCATGAACTCATGGCCCGCAGCAACGGTACCTGGGAAGCCGATATCACCATGTGGATGCATCCCGATTCACCTGCTGTGAAAACAAAAGGTGTGGCGGTTTATAGATCCATCCTGGGGGGCCGCTACCAGGAAGGCGTTCATACGGGTGACATGATGGGCATGCCCTTCGAAGGAAGAAGTATCCTTGCATTTGACAATGCAAAGAAAGTCTGGCTGAGCAGCTGGATAGACAACATGGGAACCGGCATGATGAATATGGAAGGAAATTATGATGAAGGAACAAAGACACTGAGTACAAAAGGAAAAATGGTTGACCCTACCACCGGGAAGGACTGTGATGTAAGGGAAACCGTCACCTGGCTGGACGACAATACCCAGAAAATGGAAATGTACTGCAATATGCACGGCAGGGAGTTCAAGACCATGGAGTTGACTGCCCGCCGCAAAAAATAGTTTTCGATAAAATACCCCAGGGGAGGCGAAGCGCAGGGCTTCGCCTTTTTTTATTACTGCCGGCTGGCATTTCAGCTACAATTAATATGTAGTAACATTTCTTTCAGATAGGCCGGCTTACCTTTGCCGCCTTATGGTTACAGCGCAACATCAGAATATCAGGCACTTATCTCTGCAGGAACTGGAGCAGTATTTCGTGGACTCAGGCGACCGCAGGTTCCGGGCGAAGCAGGTGTATGAGTGGATCTGGAAAAAACACGCGCACAGTTTTGATGCCATGACCAACCTCAGCATCGAAACCCGCGCAAAGCTGGCTGAGCGGTTCACGCTCCCGGCGCTGACTGTTGACGCTACCCAGTACAGTGCAGACGGTACCGTAAAAAGCCGCTTTAAAACCGCCGATGGCAACCTGGTGGAAGGCGTGCTGATCCCTACCGAAGAGCGCCGCACCGCCTGCGTATCCTCGCAGATCGGCTGCAGCCTCAGCTGTAAATTCTGCGCCACCGGTTATATGGAACGTAAGCGAAACCTCAGCTACGACGAGATCTATGACGAGGTAGTGCTGATCAACCAGCAGAGCGAGCGGATATACAACAGGAAACTCAGCAATATCGTGTTCATGGGTATGGGTGAACCCCTGCTCAACTATAACAATGTGCTGAAGGCCATCGAACGCATCAGTTCGGAAGACGGACTGGGGATGAGTCCACGCCGGATCACCGTGTCCACAGCCGGAGTGGCCAAACAGATCAGGAAACTGGGCGATGATAAGGTGAAGTTCAAACTGGCCTTATCGCTCCACGCGGCAAACGATAAAAAGCGGAACGAGATCATGCCGATCAATGAAACGAATAATATCAAGGCACTGATCGACGCGCTGAACTATTTCTACAAGGAAACAGGGAACGAGATCACATTCGAATATATCCTCTTCAATAATTTCAACGATTCCATCGCCGACGCCGATGAGCTGATCAGGATCTACCGGCAGGTACCCGCAGACCTCATCAACGTGATCGAGTATAACCCGATCGCAGCCGCTAAATTCACGAAGCCCGATGAAGAAACCACGATGAAGTTTATGCAGCACCTGGAGAAAAACCGGGTGAATGTAAGACTGCGCCGCAGCAGGGGTAAGGATATCGATGCGGCTTGTGGGCAGCT
>DASVBM010000145.1:0-6942 GCA_036375835.1 Chitinophagaceae bacterium
GTTTGCTGGGACTCCATCCGTTCACCACGATTCTTTCATTGTCGGTAGAAGCGGGTGCAATGATTCCACCGGGGCACATACAGAAACTGAATCCTCCTTTCCGGTTCACCTGTTCCACCACGGAATAGGCGGCCGGCGGAAGGTGTTCGTCGCGGACCGGGCAGTGGTACTGGATAGCGTCTACCAGGTGCTGCGGATGCTCCACCCGCACTCCCAGCGCGAAAGGCTTGGCTTCGATCAGGATGTTTCGCCCGGCGAGCAAACGAAAGATATCGCGCGCCGAATGACCGGTGGCAATGACTACTGCATCGCCCTTGATTGTTTCGCCGTCGGAAGTGACCACCGCTTTTACCGTGTTGTTTTCGATCAGCAGGTCGGACACCTTCTTTTCAAACAAAATGGAGCCGCCACAGGACTGTATCTGTTCTCTGATGGCGGTGATGATATGCGGCAGTTTGTTGGTGCCGATATGCGGATGGGCTTCGTAAAGTATCTCCTCGTCGGCGCCGAAGCGAACGAGCAGGTTGAGTATGCGATCCACACTGCCGCGCTTTTTGCTGCGCGTGTAGAGCTTTCCATCACTATAGGTACCGGCACCACCTTCGCCGAAACAATAATTGCTTTCCGGGTTTACGATGCCTTCCCTGTTCAGCTTTGCGAGATCGCGCCTGCGGGAACGGACGTCTTTACCTCTTTCAAGTACCACCGGCTGAATTCCATTCTCTATACATGAAAGTGCTGCGAAGAGTCCTGCAGGGCCGGCGCCGACGATTATCACTCTCCGGGCGGCTGCAGACACATCGTGGAACGGGAACTCCATCCGATCGCGTTCCACGAATGGCTCATTAAAGAATGCGTTAACGGTAAGGTTCACCAGCGGCTGCCGGCTTCGCGCGTCAATCGATCTTTTGATAATATGAAAGCCGGTGAGTTCTTTTGGATTTCTCGCGGCAGCCTGTAAGATATAGTGACTGATGCAGCTGTTGTCCGCGGCTTCTGCCGGTTTGAGCCTGATACTGATCTTTTGTTGCATGTTGTTAGGTATTTATCCTAAAAACAGTTGGCGTTTAGAAGGGCAGGTCGTCTACCACGTCGGAGGGAGGTGCGTCTGCCGTATAACCGGGTGACTCATCGATCGCCGGGCCGCCGAGTTTAACGGTTTCCATTCTCCATGCGTCGAGGTTGGTAATATAGTTATCGCGGCCATCGCGGTTGTACTTCGTACCCTTTATATTAAACATCACTTTTACTTCATCACCAATGTTAAAGCGGTCGGGCAGGGCGGTCTTGTCCTGTACGCACTGGAACTTTATGTAATTGGTAATGGTACGGCCCCCGATGTCCTCGGATTTCTCGATAACAAATTCCCGGGTCCTGAAGGTTTCGGTTCTCTGGACCGTGTCGGATTTTGCAACCAGTCTGCCGGTAAGTTCGTAAGACATTTTTAATCGTGATTTATAAGCGGCAAATTAAGCTTAAAATCCGCTTTGATTACTGAAAAAGTTTGTGGCTTCAGGGTAGTCGTAGTACCTTACTCCTGTTGCAGGATTATGAAAAAGATTTTCCAGTTCGTTATTGTCGCGGCAGTCATTGTACTTCAATCCTGTGCAACAACAACCACTGTTCCCACCGAGTTGCGCTATACGCAATACGCGGTTAACAGCAATGAAGGAGAGGATAGTTTTTTATTAAAAATGCTGGCGCCTTATAAAGACAGCCTGGTTAAAACGATGAACCGGGTGATCGGCTTTTCACTTGAACCGGTTTATGAACGTTCTGCAGCTTCAATCGGCAATTTTATTACGGATGCGATGAAGGAACAGGCAACGGAGCGGTTCGGCAGGAAGGTGGATCTGGCTATCATGAACAGCGGAGGCATACGATCTTACCTGCCGGCAGGGGATATCACGATCGGAAAAATGTACGAGCTCATGCCTTTTGACAATATGCTGGTAATACAGGAGTTGCCGGGCAGCGTACTGCAGCAGTTATTTGAAAGGGCGGCAGGTGCGGGCGGCTGGCCGGTGAGCGGCGTCACGATGAATATAGTGAATCGTAAAGCGGAGAACATACAGGTAGGCGGCAAGCCGCTTGAGCTGGAGCGTAAATACGTGGTTGCAATCTCAGACTACCTGGCAAATGGTGGCGACCAGTGCCCGATGTTAAGGACGGTTCCGCAACAGAATGTCGGATACCTGTTCCGGGACGCATTGATTGAATACGTTCAGAAGTTTACGGCTGCGGGCAAGCCGCTGGTAGTTTCAAAAGATAAAAGGATCAGCAATGGTGATTAACAGACGAAGCTTCATCAGGCAGGCGGGTATGGCTTCTGCTGCTTTGATGGCAGCGCCCTTGCTGCGTGCGCAGGATGATGAGGTAGTGGGAAAGCTGACGATACTGCATACAAACGACGTGCACAGCCGCCTCGATCCTTTTCCCAATGACGGAAGCCGGAATGCCGGATTGGGGGGTGTTTCAGCACGTTCTGCCCTGATCAGAAGGATACGGAGCCAGGCAGAGCAGGTGTTGCTGGTTGATGCAGGCGACATGTTCCAGGGCACTCCTTATTTTAATGTGTACAAGGGTGAGCCGGAGATCAAAGCGATGAGCATGATGGGGTATGATGCAGCCACTATGGGCAACCATGATTTCGACGGGGGTGTTGATAACTTTGCCGCCCAACTGGCCCATGCAACCTTCCCTATTGTAATATGTAATTACGATTTTTCAGGCACCGCGATGGAAGGAAAATCGGTTCCTTACCGGGTGTTTCAAAAAGGAAATATTAAAGTTGGAGTGACGGGTTTAGGGATAGAATTGCGCGGGCTTGTTCCGGAAAACCTGTCGGGAAAGACACGATATCTTGATCCGGTAATATGTGTAAATGAAGTGGCGGAAAACCTTAAAAAGAAGGAGCGCTGTGATTTCGTAATCTGCCTTTCTCACCTCGGAGACAGGTATGATGACGACACTTTAAGCGACGCAATACTGGCGAGAGAAAGTTATGAAATAGATGTTATAATCGGAGCACATACGCACAGATTTTTTGAGCAGCCGAGGAAATATAAGAACCGGAAAAATTCTGATGTTATTGTGAACCAGGTTGGGTGGGGAGGTCTTAATTTGGGAAGGCTTGATTTCGTTTTTGAAAGGTCCGGAAACAAAAATCTGGTGCAGAGCCATACTGTTGTTGTTGGGAAAAAAACAAGTGATTAAAAAATTTTTTTTTCAACATAAAATATCCATATTCGCATCCCCGTCCTGGTTTTCTTATACCACCCAAATTTCATAGGAAAAAAGGACCAGATTCGAGAATAGGATACAACTCTTAACTAAACATAAACCGCGTTTATTTTTATATATGTCTAAGAATGCTGAATCCATCTGGAGCAATTGTCTGAAGATTATAAAGGATATCGTAGAATGGCAGCATTTCAAGACGTGGTTCGAGCCTATTGAGGCAGTCGAGTTGAAAGGTAATGTACTCCTCATCCAGGTGCCCAGCCAGTTCTTTTATGAATACCTGGAAGAACATTATGTAAACCTGCTTGCCAAAACGCTGAAACGCGAACTCGGTAAAGACGCGAGGCTGGAATACAGGATCATGGTGGACAGTGGCAGTAACGGCCGCAACGGCTCGATGGATGTACCTGCCGGTAATCTGAAGATTTATTCGAACAACGAGATGGATTTCCCGCTGGTGATCAATAACCCGGTTAAGAATCCTTTTGTGATACCCGGTCTGAAGAAGATGCAGATCGATCCGCAGCTCAACCCGATATATACTTTCGAGAGTTTTATTGAAGGCGACTGTAACCGCGTGGCGCGCCGCGCAGGCAAGACGGTGGCCGAAAAGCCGGGTGCAAATTCTTTCAACCCGCTGGTACTGTATGGCGGCGTTGGCCTGGGAAAGACGCACCTTGCACAGGGGATCGGTAACGACGTAAAGCGCCTGCACCCGAACAAGATTGTTCTTTACGTAAGCAGCGAAAAATTCATCAACCAGTTCCAGGATCACAGCCGCAATAACGCGATCAACGACTTTATCCATTTCTACCAGCTGATCGATGTGCTGATCATTGACGACGTACAGTTCTTCAGCCGCGCGGAGAAATCGCAGGATGCTTTCTTTGCCATATTCAACCACCTGCACCAGAGTGGCAAGCAACTCGTGCTCACTTCCGATAAATCGCCGAAGGACCTGGACGGCATGCAGGAGAGATTGCTGAGCCGTTTCCGCTGGGGACTCAGCGCCGACCTCCAGGTACCGGATTATGAAACAAGGATTGAGATCCTGGAGCGCAAGATGAAGAATGACGGCCTGGACATGCCGAAGGAGGTGGTGAAGTACGTAGCATATAATATCAATACCAATATACGCGAGCTGGAAGGTGCGCTGATCTCGTTGCTTGCGCAGTCTTCTTTAAACAAGAAAGACATCGACCTCGAACTGGCGAAAAAGGTATTGCGAAATTTTGTTAAGACCAGCAGCAAGGAAATCACCATTGATGCCATCCAGAAGATGGTGTGTGAGTACTTTGATGTTTCTTATGATAAACTGCTCCAGAAAACCCGCAAGCGTGAGATCGTACAGGCCCGGCAGATAACAATGTATCTTGCCAAGGCATTTACGAAGAATTCGCTTAAGACAATCGGCGAGCATTTTGGGGGCCGCGACCATACTACTGTTATCCACAGTTGCCAGACCGTAAAAGACCTGATGGATACCGATTCCATTTTCCGTGAGAACGTGATGGAACTTACCCAGAAGGTACAACTGGCAGCCATGTAACCGAAAATTGACAAGACCAAAACATTCATCCCGCTTTTTCAGGCGGGATTTTTTGTGCTTAGCCGGCCGCCGCCGCTGATTCGCATATCACGTGCGTACTGAAAAAGAAATAATGAAACGCTACCGCCGGTTTAAAGACGGATGCTGAGTGCTATTCCGGGAATACACTGGCTACTCGCATTCCCTGTGGAAGTTCCTCCTGATATGCGCCTGCAGGCATTCGGCGCGTAGTGCGGAAAACGGGTGAGTACGGAAAAAATCTTCCAGCGTGTTGTATTCGTTTTCCATTTCCGACATCTGCTTCCAGAATTTTACGGCTGCACAAACATCGTAGTTGAGACTGTTGGTGAGATCGGTACCATAGTAGTCTGCCTCCAATTCGTTGCGCTGGTTGAATGAGCCGGTGAGCATTTTGGTGATCTGGAGCGCAGAAGCGGCGTTGTCTTCCCCGAATATTTTTTCAGCGACCATCATCTCCTGGATGGTTTTACGGATATGGCCCAGTTCGGAATGCCCTATCTCATGGCCTACAATGGCATAAAGCAAAGGTGTTTTGCCACCGCATTTTTCATACATGCCGGTGGTTACGTAGATGCGTCCGCCGAAAGTGAAGGCATTGATCATCGTGTCTTCCACCGCGTAGATAAAGTACCTGATGTCTGTAGGGTCATCGCGCATTTCCAGCAGCTCGTCCATTACGGTGCGGAGGTCGCGATTGATAGCGGGGTTGTTATTGAGCCTGAATGTTCCGGTTTCCAGCACATCCTGGTGGAAGGCTTCGCCGTAATCGTTCTGGATTTCGTCGGTGATGCTGTTCTCATCTACGGTCAGATCGCGCAGTACACTGCCGGCTTTGTCGAGTGTCTTATTCACCCGGCTACCGCCGAGTGCGCTGTCGAGGCAGGAGAACGAATAGCTGTCCGCCTTCCGGTGCCGGCGATCGTTTCCTGAACAGGCAGTGAATACCAGTGAGATGAATAATAATGCCAAGGTTGTAAGCCGCATAACTGTAAAGTTGCAAATGATTTGCCATGGTTTCGGGATTTTGCCTGCCAGCGCCAACAAAGACAAAACCATGTCCTTAAAGGGTTTTACCTGATTTATCCGGTGACCGTTCGGTAAATTGAAGCTACAATGTTTTGCTGGCTGTTGTTCTAAAAGATTTGGCATTACAGGGGATTAGTTCAAGCTTTACATCCCCCCGAAACTTTGAAAGGCCATGGAAGAGATGATCCGTTTTTCATTTAAAGGAAAAGAATATGCCGCCAGTGTGCTCAGCAGCCTGGAGATGACGCCGCATTACCATTGGGTGATTTTCCGGCAGCCGGAGATGCGCGAGTTGCTTGGTGAGGAGGTTGCTTTCGTGGTAAAGAATTCTGAACTGAAACCGGTCAACGTCTTTTTAGCGAATAAAAACCGTGAGCTTTTCAACCAGATACAATCCGCTATGGAAAAGCATCTCACCGCATTGTAGCCTGCTTCCCGGCCCCGGGAAAACCAGTTGACAGGTGCGCAGATCATTACGAAATTCAAATTTGGTAATTAGCATTTTCCGGCTATTTTTGCCGTCCTAAATCGATGGGTTTCCATTGTTTTCGGAGCCTGAATTTTTCAGCCGGTGAGGTGGATGAGTGGCTGAAATCAACGGTTTGCTAAACCGTCGTACGGGCTTAAACCCGTACCGAGGGTTCGAATCCCTCCCTCACCGCAGATCGTTCAATGCGCCCCCGCCCTTCAGGGCGGGGCTTTTTTTTGTTTCGACAGCGTCGCGAACTCGTTCGCGTAAGCTGGAGAAACAAAAAAAAGAGCGAGCGCCAGCGAGGCGCATTGAACGATCTGCAGGGCCCCCCACATTGGGATCACCGACAGGTAATCCCTGGGAGTTTGTTTCGACACTGGTTCGCGTAAGCCGGGGTAGTTTCAGGCTGGAGGCTGGAGATATTAGGCGTTAGGCGTTAGGCATTAGGCGTTAGGCGGGAGATATTAGGCGTTAGGCGTTAGGCGCACTCGGGTTAAAGGTTGTCCTCAGGATAAACTTGCAGATAAATAGTGGTTATACGAGCGTTATTTGATCATTGCAAATCTTTTTATTAATGAAAGTTTCAGGATAATTTATCCTGTTCTGCGGATCTATCGGCCTGCAGTTAATC
>DASVBM010000209.1:0-5530 GCA_036375835.1 Chitinophagaceae bacterium
GGAATAATACACCTTCAGGGTTGCGCCGTTATCATAACCGTCGATGGTTTTGAAAGTGAGCACCTCGTTGGTGGTACCGTTCAGGTTGATCGCCGGTGTAATGAGCCAGCTGGTTACCACATCCTGTGCAGAAGAGAAAGCTGTGATCTTGGTAAACGATTCGCCACTGAAAGTACCGCCCTTGAATTTCACGCCGCCCACTTCGGCGATGTTCTGCCAGCCGGTAATGGCCAGATCGGCGTTATTGGTGACGCCTGCAAAATTCTGGTCGAGCAGTGTGGTTCCGCCGCTGCTGCCTGTGCCCACATCGCTCAGGTTGCGAAGCGAAAGCTGCTTGGTGGTATTAAACTGGCCAACAATGCCGGTTAAAGAGCTGATGGTACCGGTAGGGTAAGGCGTATTCTGGAATGTGGCACCTGAGGTTCCTGTACGGGTGAAGCCGGTGATGGTTCCCGTACCATCGTTCCATGTTGTGTTGCCTCCCCAGTTACCACTGGTGCCGCCGGTTACGGTTACGTCGTTCACTTTCACTAAAGTACTTTCCCAGGCTTCGAGGTTGGTATTCACCTGCGCGATGGTGGCAACCCGGGGAGTGATCGACTTGCCGGTGCTCACCACGGTAATACCGTTGGTGGAAGCGCCTACCTGCAGCAGCCCTGAAAACTCTTCCAGGGTTCCGCCTGATACATTGATGTCGACACTGTCACCCAGATTCAGTGAATGGGCACTCGAAAATCTTACCACAATGCCAGCCTGGTTATTGCCCTGCTGGATTACCGCGTTCTGGTCTACGATGTTTTTTGCGCTGCGGTCGCTGATCACGATACCGGTGATACGCTTTCCCGCAGGAACTGTTGTGGGTGTGCCGGTAAAAAGCGCACGCACATCGCTGATGTTCATCAGCGTGGTCGGACCAGATCCGCAGCGCGGACCGTTCAGGGGCATATCGGTAGTATCACGAATGATCAGCTGCTTGGTGGAATTGAATACGGTGTAGATCGCGGTAACGTTACCATTGCCCTGCGGAACTTTTTGCCCGGCAAAGCTGGCGTAGCCACTGGTTCTGACGATGATTCCCTGTCCGCTGCAGTTTTCGATATTGATATTTGTGCTGGACTTATTCACCGAAGTATCAGCGAAGGTCTTGTTCAGGTCAGCGGGATCTACTTCAAAACCGTTGAGCTGGATCAGCATCGCCTGGTAGTCGTTGTTCAGCTGGGAGATCGTCACCACTTTCGGTACTACCGGGTTGTTGAGCGATCCGCGTTTGATATAGCTGTCCAGGTAGATACCGCGTATACCTGCGGCTGAAGGCGTACCGTTTTCCACCACGCGGGTGGCGAGTTTCACCATGGCCGCGTTGTTGGCAACATACAGACCTTTCGCCAGAACGAACACTTCACGTCCTACGGGGAAGATGTTGTAAAGACCGGTAGCATCGATGTCAATCTGGATACCTGCTGTTGAATCCTGGATATAGATTGATTTGTAGATGTTGCCGGTGCGGTCGTTACCGACCACGATACCACGGATAATGATATCGTCTGTGATCAGTTTCATCTCACCGCTTGCGGTAGTGTACAACTGCTTCAGCTGTTTGATGGTGGTGTTCGCCGTTACCCCAGGGTTTGTTACTGTTTCCGGCTCATCGAAATTCTTTTTACAAGCCATCGCGAATACTGCAGCGAGTATCACCGCGAGGCTGCTGAGGGATAAGAAGGATCTATTTTTCATAATGCATTTTTATTATTGATTCGTGGATTTTATTTCTGGAAACGGAAAGCCACACTAATGAAATAGTTCAGCCCGTAGGAGTAATATAACTTAGGAGCAAACTTATCAACGTTGGCTGTTGCGAAGTCGTATCGCAGCTGCTCGAAACCACCGCTCACAATGTCTTTATTGTTCAGCAGGTTGTTGATACCGGCATTGAACACCACAAAAGTGTTGCGACCCAGCCCGTAGCGGCCCGGTAGTTTCCAGGAATATCCTCCAAAGAAATCCATTGTGAACTGCGCATCCAGTCGCTGCTGGTCGATGATGGAATGGTAACGCGCCAGTTCGTCTGCTTTATTCAGGTCCAGTCCGTCCACTGCGGCCTGCGTACGGCGGATTGGGTTGAAGTCGAGCCACATCTGCTCCATATAACTTCCGGTGAGGCTCACGAACCAGTAGTTGGGTGAACGGTAGGTAAACCCAAGACTGTAAGCCTGCTGTGGAGTTCCGGGAACAACATAACCTTCAGAATAGATGGTTTGCTTTGCCCGGGTTACGTCCAGCTGGGTAGAGTTATTATCAACCGTAACCTGCGCATTCTGCCGGCTGTCGAAATAGTACTCGCCCATAGCGGCAGCGACGTTAGCGGTGACGGTTGTAGTGAGTTTCGCTTCCAGTCCGACTTCCGCTCCATAATGTACTTTGTCGATATTGCTCATCGCATAGTTTACAAAGTTCCTGACGTCATCATGGTAGAAGGTCATCACGTTCATCTGGTCTTCAAACTTCGTATAGTAACCGGTAACCCTTGCCTTGATATTCGGGGAGTTCAGCACGTAACCACCTTCCACAGACTGAATTTTCTCGCTGGTGGTATTGTCCTGGATAAAGTCCCTTGTTCTCGGGGCCAGGTAAACGTTGTCGAAATACGGTGCCCTGGTCAGTATCGCTCCATTTACATAGAGGTAGTTGCGGCCATTGATCTTGTAGGTAACGCCACCTTTCACCGCGTAATTCAGGAAATCGTTGACTGCAGATTTTCCAAAAGAGTTATCCGGGTAAAGCCCGTTGCGCACCTTACCTACCCTCCAGAAGCGTGTCTGGGAAAGCTCGGCTGACAAAAAGAAATCAACCTTATTGAATTTAAACACCCCTTGTGCCCAGCCGGCAGCGCGGGTGATGTTGATATCATAGTTGTGACCGTATTTATCACCTTTCGCAAGGATGCGGTTCGGATTATTCAGGTCGTTCTGTCCCGCGTTCGGATTCGTAGGGAAATCCCTTTCGCCAAACTGGTTCAGGTCTACAAAATAATCGCCGCCCAGCAGGTCGTTCACGCGGTTGAAATAGTTATTCTTCTGCAACTGGTAAGAAGCGCCTGCGGTAAAGTCGACGTTGTTTCCAAAACGGGTGTTGAATACCGAATTCAGGTTCAGCCTGCTGGTATTGATCACCCTGTCCTGGATAATGTAGTGCGACCTGCTGCCCGGGATCACTTTACCTGCTACCACACTGTCACCGTTTGCACGGTTTGCCTCATACAGTCTTGCCCAGTTGATCTGCAGCAAATCGGGGTTAGCTATAATAGTATTCCGCATCTGCTCCTGCCACATCGGGTCGAGTTCATAGCTTGGCAGGTAACGGTAATAATCGGGCCTCGGATCTGCGGAGTTATACCAGTCCAGTGCCGTCGTAGCGCGATCGCCGAACGAATAACCAGCGGCCGTAACCAGGCTTGTATTGTTATTCATCCGGAACTCATGGTTGAGGATCACGTAAGGCTGGTGAGATTTCGCAACGTTGGAGTTGCGCTTCTTCCCGTTCTGCCAGCCCCAGGCAGGGTTATAGTAATTGGTACCTGCGAGGTCCATCGCTTCCTGGACGCTGCCGGTCTGCCTTCCGTTTTCCGTAGGCGCGCCGAAGGCGATGAGCGATAAGAGGTGTTTGCTGTTTAATCTTTTATCTGCTGCAGCAAAGTAGCTCCAGCCGTCGTAATAGGTGCCGGGAACGTATCCTTCTTCCGCCCAGCGCCGGCTGCCGGCAAATGTGAAAGCCCAGCCTTTTTTGCTTACGCCGGTACCGTGATAGAAGGTAAAGCGGTGCGTATAATTGCGATTCGATAACGCATAGCCGAACTGGGTCTGTGCCCTTTGGCGGCTTGCCCGGGCGTCTATATAGGTGGAGCTGCCGATATCGCCGAATGCGAAAGTGTTCGGCCTTAATGAGATCGACAGGTCGCGGTTACGCATTACGTCGTTCAGACCGCCCCATAAACCGAAAGGGGTAAACCCATTGTCGAGGTTATCCATAGGGATGCCATTCATGAAAGTGGCGTTGAGGTCATTGTCATAACCCCTGATACGGAAACGAACAGCATTAAAATTGAAAGAGGCCGCATTGTAAAAAGGATCGCGTCCCGCGGTCAGCAGGGAAGCCACTCCCTGGCCTCCGCCGTCGAAGTCGTCATCGATAGACACCGTGGGTATTGTTTCATTGATATCGTCTTTGATCTCGTTTACAATACTGTCGGTCTTGGCACGGGTGGTATCCTTGCCATTTTGTGCCAGCACTACCGCTCCGAAGAGCAGTGCAGGCAGCAGCAACGTCAGTTTTCGCATAATTCAGATTTGGACGGCAAATGTAGCAGCATATACGTAAAGACGGC
Organism: Chitinophagaceae bacterium; assembly: GCA_036375835.1. Classification (GTDB taxonomy): domain Bacteria; phylum Bacteroidota; class Bacteroidia; order Chitinophagales; family Chitinophagaceae; genus JAEZDC01. The sequence goes on from DASVBM010000209.1 coordinate 4,382, forward strand.
TTGATTCCGATCAGATTAATGGCATATTAACCTATTCTCCGGCGCGTTCCTCCGGTCACAAAAAAAGTCCCGTCATTTTGTGACGGGACCCTTCCATAAACGCTTGAAATATTATTCTGATACGACTTCGAATTCAATCTCGGTAACGTTACCGTTGCCGAAATCGATAGTTGCTTTGTGCGTACCCAGTTCCTTCACTTCGTCTACTACTGAAATGCGCTTGCGGTCGATCTCGTAACCTTTCTGGTCGCGGATCGCGCGTGCGATCTGGAGTGAAGTGATGCTTCCGAATATCTTGCCGCTGGTTCCTGTTTTAGCAGTCAGCTTAACGGCAGATGACTTCAGTGCATTGACCACGTTATTGATCTCTGCGAGCATCTTCTCTTCTTTCTTCCGGGCAACCTTCTGGCGCTCTTCCAGTTGCTTCAGGTTAGACGGGCTTGCTTCCACAGCAAACTTCTGGGGAATGAGGTAGTTCCTGGCATAGCCGTTCTTTACGGTAACCAGTTCGTTCGCTCCACCCAGGTTGTCTACGTCCTTGATTAAAATTACCTGCATGATTTTGTTTTTAGTTCCCAGGGCCCAATCTGAGATTGTGACTGTCTCCCGATTACATCGGGATTAGGGAATGGTGACTAAATTGATTGCTGTCAATAAGCGATTGGCCGCCGGCCATTCATCAATGACCAGGACCAATGTTCGTTGACTATTTCAAAAGATCTGTTACATAAGGCATCAGTGCCATCTGGCGGGCCTTCTTCACTGCATCGGATACTTTGCGCTGGTACTTCAGGGAGTTACCGGATAAACGGCGCGGTAACAGTTTACCCTGCTCGTTTACGAACTTCTTGAGGAACTCAACGTCTTTGTAATCCACGTAACGGATACCATACTTCTTAAAGCGGCAAAACTTCTTTTTCGGTTTCTCGGCTTTAATCGCGGTCAGGTACTTGATTTCATTTGCTTTTGCCATGATTACGCCTCCGCTTTTTCAGTTCCGGTTGGTACGCCACTTCTCTTCTTCGCATTGTACTCGACGGCGTATTTATCGAGCTTTGTGATCATGTGACGCATTATCTGCTCGTCACGCAGCATCTGGATCTTAAGACCCTCATTGAGGTTGGATGGCCCGGCGAATTCCAGGACCCA
>DASVBM010000299.1:0-6950 GCA_036375835.1 Chitinophagaceae bacterium
GCAGTTGAATTACCTGGACCAGCCCTGTATCATTATTTCCGCCAGTGGTATGGCGGATGCAGGGCGTATCAAACATCATATCAAAAACAATATCAGCGACCCGCGAAACACAATTCTCATCGTTGGCTACTGCGAACCGAATTCGCTGGGAGGCAGGCTGATGAACGGGGCGAAGAAAGTGCACATATTCCGCGAAGAATTTGAGGTGAAAGCAGAGGTTGGCGTGATGCGCAGCATGAGTGCGCACGGGGATTATGACGATCTTTGCCAGTTTCTGGCCTGCCAGGACCCTTCGATGGTGAAGAATATGTTCCTTGTACATGGTGAATACGACGTGCAGATAGAGTTTGCCCGCCGCCTTTCCAAAAAAGGTTTCAGGATGGTAGAGATACCTGCTCAGCATAGTATTCATAACTTAGAGTGATGGAAGTGGTTACCGAGCAATTACTGAAAGTCCTTATCGCACTCATCGCTGGTGCCTGCCTGGGCTTCGAGCGCGAGTTTCATGATAAACCGGCGGGTTTCAGAACGCTTGCACTGATCTGCATAGGGTCTGCGATTTTTACCATCATCTCGCATGATTATTTCTACCAGGACCGTGTTGCCTCGAATATCGTAACCGGAATAGGGTTCCTCGGCGCCGGTGTAATGCTGAAAGAAGGACTCACGGTAAAAGGTATTACCACTGCCTCAACGATCTGGGTTACTGCCGCAATAGGTATGACGATTGGAATGGGGGCCTACCTGTTCGCGATGTTTGAACTGATATTTGTGCTCACCACCTTGGTAATTCTCAATCGTTTTGAAAAAGGCTTGCAACGCCTGGTCCAGAACCGCAGTTACGAGATCGTATTCAAACCTGATATGCATGCGATTGAAAGTCTTGAGCAGGAATTGAAACAGATGGGTGTACGGTTCGCCCGGGTGAACCTGAAGAAGAATCAGAACCGCCTGGTAGTCTACTACCGGATCACTGCCGGGCGTCGCCTCCACGACCGGATCAGCGCTTTGCTTGCCAGTGACCCCGGCATAGAAGCTTTTGAAGTCTGATTCAGGCCTGAAACTTGCGGCCGGGATAAAAAACCCATGCTCGACAACTCCGGCATATTTGCTTTTGACACTGACTTCGATAACCAGGGAACCAGGTCATTCCTCGAAGTCTTCATCAAGTATAATCCCGACGGTACCCATTATTATTACTGCGTTATTGATGACCGCAACGAATACACATTTGCAAAGCGGGATGATGGCATTTGGGTGGACATGAAAACCGGCGAAACAAAACTGGCCACTGTGGTGGGAAGGATCATTGAAACTGAACTCAGCCTTGACCATAAATTCCATTCAAATTATTGATGAGTTTTAGCCTGTGTTCCGGCTTAAACTGATCTCCGGAATGTGTTTTACTATTGGGTAGATACCACTACAATGAAAAACTCATTAGCTACTTTCATCTTTGCTGTAGACTGCAAATCATTGCCTTTCCCTTTTGGCATAGGATTGAAGGGAATTTCCTGCACTTACTAATTAGAAAATTAAAATTGAATCGCTATGCCAAGTTCAAGAAACGATCAACGTGGTCAAAACCAGGGCAATGACCGCGGAAATCAGGGAGGCAGATCAAACCGTGGGTTTGCCGCAATGAATAAAGAAGAACAAAGAGAAATAGCCCGTAAGGGTGGCGAGGCTGTAAGCCGGAACAGGGAGCACATGGCCGAGATAGGCAGAAGGGGTGGTGAAGCTTCGGGCTTGAACCGCAGCAGATCCAGCCAGTTGCAGAACCAGGGTTCACAATCGCAACAGCAGTCACCCGGCTATCGTCCGGAAAACAGCACCGGTAGCAGTGGTGCCGAAAATCTTTAACTGTTTCAAATAAAAAAGTGGTAAGCACCTGCTTACCACTTTTTTTAATATCGTCTGTTTTTCAGGCCCGCTCCATTGAGAAACATTCCCGTATGGCCTGTTTCAACTGTTGACTCACCGGATGGTCTTTGGAAGGTCGGAGATCTTCATGGTGTTGGTCCCACTCGAACAGCAGCACTTCGTTGTTGATCAGATCTTTTGAAGTTGGATTGTCTTCCGGCGCCCAGCAGTGAAAAGAAATCTCGTTACGGCTGGTATTCACTACCTTTTTCACTATAAAACGATAAGGAATCTTGTTATAGGTAACTTCTAATGATTGAATGGTGATCTGCATGGTAAAAATTTTTAACTGTGACCCTAATAGGTACAGGTTGACAATTTTTTTCATGCTGTTGTTGGGGGAGGAAGTAGCACCCGTTTTTTTAAAACAGGTTTATTTTTTCCGGTATGAGTGCTAGGTCTGCTCAGCACCAACATGGAATAATTGTAATGCAATCTACGCGGTTTCAACCTTAAATCACATTAAAATTTCAACTAATAGAACGACATTGACATAAGCAGCAGTTCGCACAGTAACTTATTTCTCCCAATGGTAAAAGCTGATTTTTTACTGGTTGCCTCAGTATTGTGTTTCGGAATATTTCTGTTCAACGATCAGATTTAACTGCCGCTGCAGTGGAAAAAATTCCACACGGGTTGATCAGGCAGCCGTCGCTGATATTTCGAATGACCTGGATCCTCATTGACGGGCAGGAATTGTGCGGACATATTTATTGATGCCTGCATGCAATTTGTAACTGTTTTACATTCCAGCTACTCTTTCTAATTCCATTACTCTAAAAACAATAGTTATGGGCGCAGGTACACGCAATTATGATAGCACACACCGCGCGGTAACAGACACCGTTATGGTGATGGGGGTATTTTCCTTATACCTGTTGACGGCGCCGCGGAGGGATTATTTGCCTTAATAAAAGTTGCGACTGATGGTCCAAGTAGAAGCCTGCATCACCGATTATACACTGATTGGCAATTGCCGTACCGCCGCGCTCGTTTCAAGATTCGGGGCAATAGACTGGTGTTGCATGCCGGAATTTGATTCGCCGTCTGTATTCGCGGCAATGCTTGACCGGGAACGAGGGGGCTTTTTTTTGCTTCAGCCGGAAGAAAGCTTTGAGGGTTCACAACAGTATATCCAGGGCACCAACGTGGTAGAGACCATTTTCAGGTGCAGCTCGGGAGTTGTGAAGATCACGGATTGTTTTGTTGCAATGGAAGAGGAGGAAAAGAAAGCCGGGCTGTTTCCTGATCACGAGATACTCCGAATAGTCGAATCGATCGACGGCGAAGTCAGGATGCGCTGCGTATACCAGCCGCGGTCGCATTACGGAAAATATCCGGCAAAGCTGAATGACTATGGAGCGATGGGGATTCATTTCAGGCACAGAGAAAACATCATCGTTCTGCAGTCTACAATCAACAGCCTGCAGCCCGATAAAAAAAAGGAATCGATCAGCACCGGGTTTCCGATCAGGAAGGGGCAGCAGGAGGTGTTTTCATTAAGCTGCTCCACCCAATACCCGGCTATCATTCCTGAATTGAAGAAAGGCGCGGTGAAACGGTTACAAAATACCATCGCCTACTGGCGCCACTGGATCAGCCACTGCAGGTATGAAGGATTATACAAAGCAGAAGTGCTGCGAAGCCTGCTCGCATTAAAGCTGCTCACCCATGCGCCCTCCGGTGCTATCATCGCGGCACCAACTACCTCACTACCCGAGGAAATCGGTGGGGTACGAAACTGGGACTACCGTTATTGCTGGCTCCGCGATGCTTCCTTCACTGTTAGGGTTTTACTGAAACTGGGTTATCACGAAGAAGCAGACGCGTATTTGAGCTGGATCCTGCACGCCACCAGGCTCACCCAACCGAAGCTGCAGGTGCTATACAGTGTATTCGGAGAAACACGTATTCCTGAAAAAAACTGCGATTGGCTCAGCGGTTATAAGAATTCAAAACCAGTACGGATCGGCAATGGTGCCCATGGGCAGTTTCAGTTGGATATTTATGGGGAAGTACTCAATGCGGTATATAGCTATTCGAAACTGGTTGATGACATTGATAACAACAGCAGGCGCTTCATACTGGGTCTTGGCAAAACCATTTGCCGGCTCTGGAAGAAACCTGATGAAGGAATCTGGGAGATCCGTTCCAGACCGCTTCAGCACACCCACTCGAAAGTGATGGCTTGTATGGGATTGGAGAACCTTGTCAGAATCTGCAAAAAATTCAATTGGACTAAGGCGCCTCTTGAATTGTTTGAAAAAACAAAAGATGAGATTTACCGGTCGATCGAAACTTCAGGTGTAGATCGTGAAACAAATGCCTACAAAAAAGCCTACGACAACGATGAACTCGATGCTGCGCTGCTGGTGCTGCCGCTCGTGCGTTACTGTGAGGCCCGTTCCCCTCAAATGATGGCAACCGTTCGCGAGATCGAACGCCGCCTGCTGCATAACAATTTCGTTTATCGTCACCTGAACATTGACGATGGTTTGCCCGGACAGGAAGGCGCATTCGTGGTGGCGAATTTCTGGCTTATCGAAAACCTTGCGAAGAGCGGAAGACTGGACGAAGCGATGACCTTGTTTCAGAAAACAATGGCCGCCGTTCCTTCGCACGGGCTGCTTGCCGAGGAGATTAACCCTGCCACCGGTGAATGGCTGGGAAACTACCCCCAGGGGTATTCTCACATTGGTTTGATAAACGCCGCGATAACCCTAACAGAGGAAATGGAAAAAGCAAAACGGCAATATGGAAACAGGTAATATTCTGATCAGCGGGTTCGCCGCCACCATTGTGCTTACGACAATCATGGCTGTTTCGAAACCCATGGGAATTTCCAGGATGGATCTTCCTTTTCTGCTCGGGACGATGTTCACGGGCAATCGCAATCGTGCGCCGTTCTATGGATTGCTTACGCATATGATAGTGGGGCTCGCGTTCGCTTTTATATATGCCGGCGTTTTTACCGCTTCTGATACCAATGGATGGTGGTTTGGTTTGGTGACAGGGCTGGTCCATGGCTTGTTTGTACTTTCGGCCGGGCTTCAGATCGTCAGTGCTTTCCACCCCCGGATGGCACATGCGTACCAGGGACCAACGCCAACCAAACAATTGCAGCCTCCTGGTTTCTTCGCTTTGAATTACGGTATCGGCACACCGGTGGTTACGCTTTTCGCACATATGGTTTATGGCAGTGTACTTGGATTTTTTTACGCTTAACATTCCGTTATGGCAGCTAAGAAGAAGTTATTTGAAAACAAAGTAGTGGTGGTAACAGGAGCCGGCGCTGGTATCGGCAGGGCGATAGCATATGCTTTTGCAAATGAAGGTGCCCGCCTGGGATTGATTTCACGAAACAGGGAACGGCTCGAAAGTCTTCAGGCAGAACTCGCAACCAACGGAACCCGTTCACTGGTGCTCCCGCTTGATCTTGCAGACGCTGATGCGGTATACCGCGCCGCAGCTGATGTGGAAGCGCAGCTTGGTGCGATAGACATATGGGTGAACAATGCGATGGTTTCTGTCTTTTCGCCGATCAGGGAAATGAAGCCCGATGAATTCAAGCGTGTAACTGAAGTAACTTACCTTGGTTTTGTCTATGGTACGCTGGCGGCGTTGAAATACATGCTTCCCCGTGACCACGGAAAAATCATACAGGTAGGGTCTGCGCTGGCCTACCGCGGCATTCCCCTGCAGTCGGCATATTGCGCCGCCAAACACGCTATACAGGGGTTCCATGACTCTTTGTTATGCGAACTACTGCACGACAAAAGCCGGGTGAAGACTACCATGCTTCAGTTGTCTGCACACAATACTCCCCAGTTTAACTGGGTACGATCCCGATTGCCCAACCAGGGACAGCCGGTTCCGCCGATTTTCCAGCCGGAGGTTGCAGCAAGAGCAGTGTTGTGGGCGGCGCAGAAAGACCGCCGTGAATGGGTGGTCGGCTTCCCTGCATGGAAAGGAATATTTGGCAATATGATCTCTCCTTCATTTGCCGATCGTTTTCTTGCACGCAACGGATACAAGAGCCAGCAGACCGGCGAAAAGAGGCCAGTTGACCAACCCGATAATCTCTTCGAATCGGTTGATGGCGAATTCGGCGCACACGGAAGGTTCGATTCAAAGGCCAGGGAACGCGATCTTTTTTTCGAGGTCACGAAGTTTGTACCGTTCCAGGTGCTGCTAGCCGCTGTAATAATTCTTGTTATCCTGATCCTCATCGTATGCCTGTGAGGTTTCGTGACGAGATTGTTTACAGGTGACGTGCGCCCGTGCCGGATATTTTCAAGACAGTATGAGAACTGTATCAGCCCCGCTTACGGTAGTTCATAATAGCCCAGGTATTGAAAACAACTGCGAACACCGCTATTGCCATGAGCTGCGGGAAGATATCGGAAAGGCTGCTGCCCTTGAGCACCACGGCGCGCATCACTTCAATGAAGTAGGCGATGGGATTAACCTTCGTTAACCATTGGGCCCAGTCCGGCATACTGTCGATCGAAGTATAAAGCCCTCCCAGCAGGATGAATACCATCAGTACAAAAAATGAAAGAAGCATCGCCTGTTGCTGTGTGGCCGCAAACGTCGAGATCAGCAGCCCGAGCCCCAGTACCGCCGGCAGATAAATCGCTGCAAATACATAGATGGTGGCGAAGCTGCCGACCGGAATGATGCCGTAAGCCACGCGGGCAATCACAAATCCAAGGCTGAGGATGATCATCCCGATCACCCAGAACGGGATCAGCTTTCCAAGGATAAAATGGTATTTATGGATGGGTGTTACGTTGATCTGCTCAATCGTGCCGATCTCTTTCTCTCTCACTATATTGATCGCCGTGAGGTTTACACCAATCATCGTGAGCAGCAAAACGAGTATCCCGGGTACCATGAAGAACCGGTAATTCATTCCCGGATTATACCAGTGCGACCAGGTGATGTTGATATTCGTTTCCGGGTTGAACCGCGGCATCTGCACCCACTTCAGCCTCACTTCCCGGTTGAAATCCTGCACGATTGTT
>DASVBM010000331.1:0-3584 GCA_036375835.1 Chitinophagaceae bacterium
GTTCGCTGTTCCCCGTCGATTCATTACTATCGCTTCCACAGATATTGTTTGTACAGCCTGAGGCACAGCCACAGGAAGAAATGATCGTAAACGGCTCGGATCTCAGCCTTAATGGTATCTTCTACGCGCATACCAGGTTTCCGGATATTTCCGGTAAAGGACTGGGGGTTTCGGTAAAAGAAAACCGGCCGGATACGGCTGACATCGACTTCAGGCTGCGATATAAAAAAACCGGGCTTGAATCAAACAACCTCTCAACACACGCCACCATCATGGCAACCCTGATAGCCGGCGCCGGAAACAGTTATTTCAATGCGCAGGGCGCAGCCTACCGTGCAAACATCAGTTCCGTTTCTTTCCAGGCACTCATGCCGGAGCCCGATTCTGTATACCGGAAATTTCGCCAGACAGTACAGAACCACTCTTATGGAACCGGTATCGAAAATTTTTACGGCGCCGATGCCTGGGCATATGATCAATCGGTAATCAGCAATGATACTTTGCTGCACGTGTTTTCTGCAGGCAATTCCGGCACCGCCACACCTCCGGCAGGAAAATACGCCGGCTTAACTGGCTTTGCCAACCTCACCGGCAGTTTCAAACAATCGAAGAACAGCCTTTCTGTTGCGGCCACCGATTCCTTCAACCAGGTTGAACTGCTGAGTTCCAGGGGCCCTGCTTACGATGGGCGTATCAAGCCGGAACTCGTTGCATTCGGCCAGGACGGCAGTTCCGGTGCAGCCGCATTGGTTAGCGGTACCGCCCTGCTGCTACAGGATGCCTACCTGCAGACAACAGGCCTGCTACCCCGGTCTTCCCTGGTGCGCGCAGCCCTGGTGAACACTGCGGACGACCTGCTGCAACCAGGTCCTGATTTCCGTTCAGGATTCGGAAGCCTCAATGCTGAACGTGTACTCAGCCAGCTAATGCCTGGTCACTTTTTTTCGGGTACCGCGGCTAACAACAGCTTTCATGAATTCAATATCTCCGTACCCGCCAATACATCGTCACTAAAGATCACACTCGCATGGAATGATCCCCCCGCAGCAATCAATGCCCCGAAGGCGCTGGTAAATGACCTGGACCTGGAAGTTTCACCTGTTGGTTCTTCCATCACTTTCTTTCCACTGGTGTTGAGTCATTTTCCGCAGGCCGACTCACTGAACAAAGCCGCGACACCGGGACGTGATACGCTTAATAATATTGAGCAGGTGGTAGTCACCAATCCTGCAGCAGGCGATTACCTGATCCGCGTTCGCGGCAGCAAAGTACAAGGCGCGCAACTATTTGATCTGGTTTACCAGGCCAGCGAACGGAACAAGGTCGACTTCACCTACCCAACGCGCAACGACAATCTTTACCCCGGCGTCACCAATACAATCCGTTGGAACAACACCTTCGATCCCGGTGCAACCGGATCCATCCACATAACCCGCGATGGCATCAGCTGGACTCCCGTGGCAACCAACGTTCAGCTCTCCGATCGCTACTGCAAATTCCAGCCGGACTATCCTGCCGGTATAGCAAGGCTCCGACTCACCACCGCTTCCGGCACTGTGTATTCAGATACCTTCACGATCACACCCCGACTTCAGGTGAAAGTAATCGCTGCCTGTAGCGATTCGTTCCAGCTCAGCTGGAACAAACCCGCCGGCGTGGGCAGTTACCGGATCTACGCACTTACAGACACCTTCCTGCAGCCCCTTCAGATAGTGAGCGACAGCTTCGTCACGCTTTCCGCTCAGCTGCAATATGTAGCAGTGGCGCCCGTTGTTTCCGGCAAAACAGGTTTAAGAAGCTATGCCATCAACCCGTATGTGCAGGGTATCGGTTGCTACCTGAATTCATTCCTGGCCGACGTTTTCAACGACAGCACAGTTGAACTATCTGCGGTTCTCGGCGCCTCCGCCGCGGTTAAGGAACTCAGCTTCCAGCGGCTCTACCCGCTTACTACAGTCGCGTCGTTCGCGGTGAGTGCAGACAGTTTTTCTGCAACCGACCGGTTGCTGCGTCCCGGCATTTACTACTACCGGGTAAAATTGGTCCTGCAAAATGGTAAGGAGGTTTTCAGCGACACACTGGCGGTGAAAATATTCCAGAACAAAAATTTCTTCGTATACCCGAACCCTGTCAGCAGTTCCGGCAACCTGGCAGTGCAATCCGGCGACTACCAGCTCACCTGGTTCGAATTGTTTACCGCTGCAGGGCAAAAGGTTTTCAGCCGCAGGCTGAGATCGGAATCGGAAATACTGACCCTTCCTGCCCTGCAATCCGGCATATATTTCTACCGCCTGGTGCAGCAGGGTCGGAATGTATTTCATGGTACACTGCTGATACGGTAAAAAAAATCGCCGGCTGTTACCGGCGATCCTATCATTTCGTTCAATCGTTAAAACGGAAGATCATCGAGCGGTTCGGTGAGGTCTGCTGCCGAAGGCGCGGCGTGTTGTTGCGGATAAGACGGCTGCTGGCTGTATCCCTGTTGCCCGCCGCCGTAAGATGATCCTCCCCCGCTGCCTTCAGTCCGGCTGCCCAGCAGCTGTACACTCTGTACCCGCACCGTGAGTGAAGCGCCCTGCTTCCCATCCTGAGTCTGGTAGGTGCGGATATCCGGCTGTCCTTCCACGTACACCTGCGTCCCTTTTTTCAGGTATGGCGCAATGCCGGTACGATCTGTCCAGTACGCACAATCCACCCATATCGTACGGTCTTTCTGGTTACCCTGCGCATCTTTAAATCTTTCAGTATGAGCCACGCTGAAGTTGATGACGTTCTTCCCGTTCACATTATTCATCACGCAATCCTTACCCAGGTTCCCGATGACTTGCAATTTGATCATAATACAGTTTTTATATATAGGAGGGGCAAATTAGTAAAATTGAAATACCGCGCAACAAATGTTGTACACAGTACGCGCAGGCGTATGTGCATCAGCAGCATGATTCAGGTCAGGTTTCCTGAAAAAACTTCGTTTTTTAAAAAATGCTATTGCTGATATGTTATTTTTGCACCGATTTTTTCTGAAACCAAACTTGCTATATGACCTGGAAACAAGTCTTCACTTCCACGATAGGACAGAAATTCGTAATGGGTCTTACCGGTCTTTTTCTCATCGCTTTTCTGGTAGTACACGCCGGCCTCAACGCCACCATCTGGGCAGACGACGGTGGTGAGATGTTCAACCGTTCGGCAAAATTCATGGGTGGTTATGTATTGATCCGGATACTGGAAGTTGGGTTGTTCCTTGGTATCTTCCTGCATATCATACAGGGTTATGTTCTCACGGCATATAATAACAGCCGCCGCGGTAAAGGCTACCGTGTGAACCGCGGTTATGGCAGCAAATGGTACAGCCGTACCATGGGTCTCCTCGGCACGCTCATTCTCCTTTTCCTCATCATGCACATCGCGCATTTCTGGTGGCCTTCGAGAATTTCCCCGGAATCATTATCAACAGTGGAATACCGCAGCGGCAAAGCGCATAACCTCTACGAAAGAATGGTCAGTGTGTTCCAGAACCCCATCGTGGTGATATTGTATGTGCTCGGATGTATCAGCCTGGCCTACCACCTGGCGCACGGCTT
>DASVBM010000338.1:0-4369 GCA_036375835.1 Chitinophagaceae bacterium
TCAGTTCCTCGTAAAGGCTCTGTATCAGGCCGTCGGAAAGGCCGATCTTCGGTACATAGATCTCATCCGCATTGGCCCAGCGCATGACGTTGGTATAGATTTTCAGCGCGGGAACAATCACGTCGGCCCGGTCTTCCCTGAGCTTGTAAATACGTATCCGCTCTTCTACAGAAAAAGCAGAAAGTTCGCGGTAGTAATCCTGCAGCAGTTGCAAGGTCAACGGCTTACCTTCTTTTTTCTTGCTGAGTGAAAATACCTTGTTGATATTGCCCCCGGAGCCGATGGCTATGATGGGAAGGCTGCGGATGGTATTGTTCCGGAGGTGATCCTTCATCCGGTCCCAGCTGCCTTCGTTCACCTGATCTTTCAGCAGCCGGATAGTTCCGATATCGAACGATTCACGGTACCGCAACCTGCCTTCCGCAAAAAAGGTCAGCTCCGTGCTTCCGCCGCCAACGTCGATATACAGATAGGAGTGTTCCTTGTCCAGCCGTTCTGCAACGTGGTTCTCGAAGATGTAAGTGGCCTCTTCATCACCTGAGATGATCCCGATGTCAATACCGGTGGCTGTCCTGATCTTCTCAGTAAGTTCGGGTCCATTAACCGCGTCGCGCATCGCGCTGGTGGCGCAGGCTTTCAGGTGCCTGACTTCGTATACGTTCATCAGGCAGCGATAGGCTTGCATGGTGTCCAGCAGCATTTTCGCCCTGGCATCCGAAATTTCACCGGTTTCAAAAACGTCGAAGCCTAATCGTAACGGTACCCGTACCAGGTTGACTTTGGTGAAGCGCGGCGCACCGTTTTCATCATTTGTCACTTCCGAAATCAGTAATCTTGCCGCGTTGCTGCCGATATCGATCGCTGCCAGTTTCAAACCTTTTTTTTTGAAAGGTACATAGTTAAGCGATTGCCTGCTGAACCAGCCTGACGGTGATAACTGGCATGATTTCTACGGCATAACGGTATATGCCAGCGACAGTAAAATCAACGGGAAAAAATGCTTCGGGAAAGGCGCCCATGCCTTCAGACCTGGCGCCCATGCTTGCCACACTGGTTGACAAACCATTTCACGAGGAAGGGTGGATGTACGAGATCAAATGGGATGGTTATCGCGCATTGTCGTATGTATCCGGTGGTAAAGCCGAGATCCGCTCCCGTAACAATAAATCGTTCAATGAAAAATTTTATCCTGTACGCGATGCGCTGAGTAGCTGGAAGGTGAATGCGGTACTGGACGGGGAGATCATCGTGATGAACGAGCGTGGCGCCGCGGACTTCAGTGCGCTGCAATCCTGGCGCAGCGAAGCTGACGGCCACCTGGCATATTATATTTTCGATATCCTGTGGCTGGATGGCAGGGATCTCAGCCAGTTGCCTTTGATTGAGCGGAAGCGGATCCTGGCGGCTTTGATACCGGCAAACCATCCTACGCTGCGCCTGAGCGAACACCTGGAAGCTGAGGGTAACGAGCTCTTTCAACTGGCAGATCAGCTCGGTCTCGAAGGTATCATCGCCAAGCGCGAGGACAGCCGTTACCAGCCGGGACAGCGTTCGAGGGACTGGCTGAAGATTAAAACGGAAAAGATGCAGGAAGCGGTGATCGCGGGTTATACACGGAACGAAGGATCATCGAAAAAATTCAGCGCTTTGCTTCTCGGTGTCTATGATGCCGGCAAACTGGTGTTTATCGGGCCGGTAGGTACGGGTTTCAGCACGAAACTGCAGGAAGATCTGCTGCGACAGTTCAGGAGCCTTGAAACGAAAACCTGTCCTTTCCGGAAAGTACCGGATTACAACAAACCGTCGCGCTTCCGGCCGAATCCTCCGAAGGCCAGCGTTACCTGGCTCAGGCCGAAGCTTGTATGTGAAATCAGTTACCGCGAGCGAACAAAAGACGGGGCGATCCGTCATCCTTCGTTCCGGGGCCTGAGACCGGATAAGGAAGCAAAAAGCGTGAAGGCTGAGCAGGCTGCCCCTGTTGAGGCCATTATCGGGGAAGAGAAAGTGCTGAAATCGAAAAAACTACTGGACGCGCCTGCAAAAAATGAAAGAAAAAGCCTGCTCAACCCCAAAGACGAAACTCAAACGAGAAGCATTGAGGGGCAGGATCTGAAGTTCACCAACCTGAGTAAGGTATTCTGGAAAAAGGAGAACATTACCAAACGGGATATGCTGAATTATTATTACCAGGTTGCGCCGTTTATGCTGCCGTTCATGATGGACAGGCCGCAGACGCTGTATCGGCATCCGAATGGTATAGAAGGGCAGGCGTTTTATCAGAAAGACGTCAGCGGTAAGGTTCCCGGGTGGATCGAAACATTTCCTTATTACAGCGAAACAGACCGGCGGCAGAAGGAATTCCTGGTCTGTACAAATGAAGCAAGCCTGCTGTATATCGCCTCGCTTGGTTGCATCGAGATGAATCCCTGGAGCAGCCGCCGGCAAAGCCCGGACAAGCCGGACTGGTGTATCATTGATCTCGACCCGGATAAGAATACTTTCGATCAGGTGATCGCAGCTGCGCAGGTAACGAAGAAGATACTGGATGCAATCGGGGTGCCTTGTTATCCAAAGACCTCCGGTTCTACGGGCATACATATTTATATTCCTTTGGGAGCGAAGTACTCCTATGAGGATTCGAAAGAATTCGGCAGGCTGATCGCAAAGCTGGTGCATGCGGAGATACCGTCTTTCACCAGCATCGAACGGAAAACATCGGACAGAAAAGGGAAGATGTATATCGATTTTTTACAGAACAGGCCGCAGGCAACCGTGAGTGCGCCATATTCACTGAGGCCAAAACCAGGCGCTACCGTTTCAATGCCCCTGCAATGGGATGAGATCAAGACCGGGCTGAAGATGAAAGACTTTACAATATTCAACGCGGTGGCAAGGATACGCGAAACGGGCGACATCTTCCGCCCGGTGATCGGGAAAGGAATTAATCTCGAAAACGCCGAGAAAAAAGCACGGCAAATGCTGGAGGGCTAACAGCGAACGAGCTCAGCTTTTCAGTTTCTCTATGGTGCCGGTGGTTGAAAAACCCTCCTTGATCGGGTTGATGATCACCTGCCCGCCGTTCGCGATCACTTCTTTTGCGCCAACGATCTGCGCGATTGTATAATCGCCTCCTTTTACCAGTACGTCCGGCAGGAGTTCCCTGATCAGTTCGAGTGGTGTGTCTTCGTGGAAAATGATCACCGCGTCCACGATCAGGAGCGAAGCCAGGATCAGGGCACGGCTGTTTTCGTTATTGACCGGTCTTGTTTCGCCCTTCAGGCGTTTCACACTCGCGTCGCCGTTTACCGCTACTACCAGGAAATCGCCGGCATCGGCCGCCTCGCAGAGTGCCGAGATGTGGCCTTCGTGCAGAAGGTCGAACACGCCGTTGGTAAAGACTACTTTTTTTCCGAGTGCCTTAAGGCCGGCTGTTACCTGTTTCAGTTCCGCCAGTGTTTTGATCCGGGACTGTATGAACGATGAGTGCTGCATCCATTCTCTTTTTTGCGATGTTCACGGCGAGCCAGGCGAGCGCGCCGAAAAATATTACGAATATGAATTGTGCGATCCAGAGTATCCATCCCGATGCCAGGCCTATGATCTCTGTTACGCCATATAAGACCAGTGTCCGTTGGATGGCGATCGGGTAGGCGCCCAGGCCTCCCGGCGCCACAATAATGCCAAAGGTTCCAAATACCAGCAGCGACAATGCGGCGAAGATCCCGAGGTCTGCTGTTTCCCTGAGCGCCAGGCAACCGAGGTAAGTGGCGGCTGCATAGCAGATCCAGATACAAACGGTATAGACCAGGAAGAGGAACTTGTGCTTCACATTACGGATACTGGTTAGTCCCTGTGCAAGTCCCTTGAAAACCTTTACCAGGAAGCCACCCACGTGATGTGTTTTGTACCGGCGGTACAGCAGGTAGATCAGGACGATCAGGGCTGCGGTGATCAGCGCGATCCATCCTTTCCCTTTACGCGCGTGAATGCCTTCCCGCAATGCCGAGCCAATTTCGTGCGCATAGGCAGAAATATAATTCCACTCATGGTAGAACACTCCAATAGTAATGACCAGCAGGCAGCTGATATCGAAGGCGCGTTCGGCAACGATCGTTCCGATGAGTTTTTCGGGAGGAACTTTTGTCGGCTTGCTGATACTGGTACACCGAAGTACTTCACCGGCCCGCGGAATGAGCTGGTTACCAATATAGCCGATGAGCACTCCACAGGTAAGAAAGAATACCGGCGGATCATATCCCATCGGCGCGATGAGTTGTTTCCATCGGAGGGCACGGAAAAAGTGGGCGAGGAGCAATACCACGAATACCGGCAGCAACAGCCAGTAGTTGGCCTGCGACAGCGCATGCCT
>DASVBM010000196.1:0-15201 GCA_036375835.1 Chitinophagaceae bacterium
CTCCGTATTTTGTTCATGAACAGAAACTGATCGAAGACCTGCTGCAGGAGTTTCAGTCGAAACACATCCATTTTGCAATCGTGGTGGACGAGTTTGGTGGCACCAGTGGAATTGTTACGCTGGAAGACATCTTGGAGGAAATCATTGGCGATATCAAAGACGAGTTCGACGAAGACGAATCCAGTTTCAGGAAAATTGATGAGAACAATTACCTGTTCGAAGGAAAAACGCCCATCACTGATGTCTGTCGCATCATGGGTCTTCCCCTTGATACGTTCAACAATGTGAAAGGTGAAAGTGATTCCCTGGCCGGCCTCGTGCTGGAGCTTGCAGGCGATATACCCAATGCTAACCGGGTCATTCCTTGTGGTGATTTCGAATTCACGGTGATGGAAGTGGAAAAGAACCGGCTTAATAAAATTAAAGCAACCATAAAACCACAGTTCATATAGATTTGGTGCCATGAAGCGGAATCCCGGGAATTACCGATTGATAACAGTAGCAGTATGTTTCATCCTGACCGTAGCATTCCTGGTCGCTGGCTGCAATAGCCCCTTCACCCCCAAACCCAGGGGATATTTCCGGATTCCTTTGCCGGAAAAAAAATACCAGCTGTTCGACAGGCCCGGCTACCCATACTCATTCGAATACCCGGTTTACAGTACAATAATAAAGGACAGCACTTTCTTTGGAGAAGAGACGGAGAATCCATGGTGGGTAAACATAGACTTTCCGGAACTGGACGGGAAAATTTACATCAGCTACAAGGAAATCGGTAAGAACAGTTTTGAGAAACTGCTGAACGACGCCTTCAACCTTACCAATAAGCACAGCCAGAAAGCTTATTCAATCGATGATTCTCTGATGGTCACTCCAAATAAAGTCACCGGTATGTTTTTCAAAGTTGGTGGCGACGTAGCCACCTCGTACCAGTTTTTTCTCACCGATTCAACCCGTCATTTTCTTCGCGGAGCCTTGTATTTCGAAGCCTCACCCAATCAGGATTCCCTGGCGCCTGTTAATGATTTCGTTGCCGAGGATATGCGGCATCTGATCAACACCTTCAGATGGAAATAGAAAGCCATTCATCGCTGAATGGCTCTCGCAAACACCGGTACGCCCAAGTACCGTATAGTGTAACGATTCTGCAGCCGGAAAGTTACAACCCGGTCAAAAATTTTACAGCGGAATCAGGGGACCGGTCATTAAAAGCAGACTAAAAACTGGCGTCAGCGGCCGTCCTGGCATCGTTAGCATATCTCAGTTACAATGCGTTAGCAATCCTGCAGCAGGCTTTTTATCGGAAAATGTTAAAAGGCGCAGCGATTCATTAGTGGCCGCTCCAACCGTCACAGCAGCCCAAATCTTATCTTCGCGCCATGATCGCAATTGATAATAAGCTGGTGAGTGATGATGTGGTGGAGGCGCAATTTGTATGTGACCTGAATAAATGCAAAGGCGGATGTTGTGAAGACGGTGACGCCGGTGCACCCCTGGAGGCAGATGAACTGGAAGAATTGCGGAAGGTGTATGAAAAGGTCAGGCCTTATATGACCGCGGAAGGCATCCGTGAAGTAGAACGGCAGGGCCAATACCTGTTCGACCAGGAATTTGGCTGGGTGACACCTACCGTAGACGGGAATATCTGTGCCTACGGGTTTCGTGACATAAACGGAGTAATCAAGTGTGCTATTGAAGCTGCCTGGCTGGATGGAAAGATTGACTGGAAAAAGCCAGTCAGTTGTCACCTGTTTCCTATCAGGATCACCCACAGTAAAAAAGACCCTTCTCTAGAATTCGTAAACTATGAACCAAGGCAGGACCTTTGCAAGGCAGCATGTTCACTGGGAAAGAAACTGAAGGTGCCGGTTTACGTCTTTCTGAAAGACGCGCTTATCAGGAAATACGGGAATGAGTTCTATGAAACGCTGGAAGCTACTGCCCGGCACCTGGAAACGGTAAAGCAGTAGCGAGGGCACTGACTGCCATATGAAAAAATATTTCGCCAGGCACCCTGCAGTGTCGCAGGTCCTTTTTTTTGTAATGGTGATCGTTTGTTTCACCGGGTGGATATCTCCTCCTGTTGCCTTGCTGTCCGGTTTCCTTTTTTCTGAACTGATAGGCCATCCTTTTCTTGAACTGAGTAGCAAAGCCACTACGCAACTGCTGAGGACCTGTGTCGTTTGCCTCGGTTTCGGTATTCACCTGGATACCGCAATCACTGCCGGAAGGGAAGGATTTTCCTTTACTGTTGCCACCATAGCAATCACGATGGTACTGGGGTTCCTGGCCGGCAGACTGCTAAAGATAAATCGCGCCACCACCCATCTTGTATCTTCCGGTACAGCAATCTGCGGGGGCAGCGCAATCGCAGCTGTTGCACCGGTAATCGGTGCTTCTGATCGTGACATTTCCGTATCACTGGGTATTGTCTTTATGCTGAACGCTGTTGCCCTGTTTCTTTTCCCACTTGCCGGCCACCTGATGAACATGAGCCAGTACCAGTTTGGTTTATGGTGTGCCATCGCTATCCACGACACCAGTAGCGTTGTGGGAGCCGCTTCGGCTTTTGGTGATGAAGCGCTGCAGGTTGCAACCATAGTGAAGCTCGCCCGTGCCTTATGGATCATTCCGCTGGCTGTTGCCACCGCCATCGTTTTCAGGTCTAAAGGCACAAAGGTGAAATGGCCGTGGTTCATCATCTGGTTTCTGCTTGCCATTGTGGTCAACAGTTATGTTCCGCAACTCAGCGGCATCACGCCTCATATCGTCAGCGCCGCGCGGAAAGGACTTGTACTCACTTTATTCCTTATAGGCGCAGGGTTGTCACTGAAACAAATAAGGGAGGTTGGCTGGAAGCCGCTTTTGCTTGGAATTATCCTGTGGTTCGTAATTTCGCTTGTATCGCTGGCTGTCATCAGGAATGTTTTCTGACGCAGCCACGCCATTGATCACGTTCATACTCCAACATGTCTGAATCGGCTTCCTCTTTTATAGCAAAAAGCAGCATCAGGGCACAGGACCTGGAGCACCGGAAAAAAATCAATTTTAATATCGGCAGGTACAACGCGGCAGTACCGGCCGGGAAGCAGCAATTCAGCGACGTGATGCTCGCGCGCGAAAAAGCCAAGCAGGTGAAATGGAAGGCCATCGAGCACCTGGACAAGTACCTCGAGCAATTTGAAATAGAGATCAGCAAGCGTGGTGTAAAAGTACTGTGGGCACAAGACGCCGCTGAAGCACTCGAACACGTGGGCAGGATTTGTAAAGAAAAGAAATGCCGCACACTGGTGAAAAGCAAGAGTATGGTTACAGAGGAAATCCACCTGAACCAGTACCTTGAGAAAAATGGCATCGAAAGTATCGAGACCGACCTGGGTGAATATATCCAGCAGCTCGATGGTGAACCTCCTTACCACATCGTAACACCGGCGATGCATAAAAGCAAAGAAGACGTTGCAAAACTTTTTGCGGAAAAACTGGGAACCGATCCCGACCTTACACCGGAGCAACTGACGCTGGTTGCCCGCGCCAAACTCCGGCAAAAATACACGGAGGCCGAAGTGGGTGTAACCGGTGCGAATTTCATCATCTCCGATATCGGGGCGATTGCGCTAACTGAAAACGAAGGAAACGGCAGGTTGAGTTGTGCCTGGCCACCTACCCACATCGTAATTACCGGAATTGAAAAGGTGCTTCCCTCGCTTTCCGATCTTGGTTTGTTCTGGCCGCTGCTTTCCACTTTCGGAACCGGGCAGAAAGTCACGGTATACAACTCTGTCATTACTGGTCCAAGGCAACCGGGCGAAACTGACGGACCGGAAAACATGTACGTTATTCTCCTTGATAACGGGAGATCTCAATTGCTCGCCAATGCGGCCGCCAGGGAAGCACTTTATTGCATCCGCTGCGGGGCCTGCCTTAACGCCTGCCCGGTGTATAAAAATATCGGCGGGCATACCTACGAAACCACATACAGCGGTCCGATCGGGAGTGTGATTACACCGCATATGCGCGATATGGACGAATTCAAGCACCTGAGCTATGCCTCTTCGCTATGTGGGAACTGCACGGAAGTATGCGCGGTGCGTATCAACCTCCATGAGCTACTGCTTGAAAACCGCCGTGAGTCTGTTTTAACCGGTACTGCCGGAATTGCAGAACGTTTTGCCTGGAAAGCCTGGAAAAAAGCAAGCCTCAGCAGGAAGATGATGAACATGTCAAACGGCAGAGTGAAAAACTGGGTGGTGAATAAGATGTTTGGTGCCTGGACAAAACACCGCGGACCGCTTAACTTCAGTGAAAAGACTTTCAACCAGATGTGGGAAGAGTTCAGGTCAGATCTATAATCCATGCTTGTATATAGCGAAACGCAAAATTCCAGGTTGCAATACATAGTAGGTACGCTGCTGCCAGGCGCTGCTGTAACCAGTTCCCTCGACGAGTATCTTCAGTTTGCTGGTACAAAGATCAACTACAGCAGCAAACGATTCAGTGACAGTGAGTTTCATCTAAAACCCCATGGACTTTTATCAGAGGCCGGGATCAGGCAGCAAAAGCTCAGATGTACTGAATGGGAGGGGTTGAAAATCTTTTTCAATACCATCGGCGACTTCCCCTTCGACGTTTTCGCTGCAGCATTTTATCTGCTCACACGTTATGAGGAGTATCTGCCGCACCGGAAAGACAGCTACGGAAGGTATGCCCATACAGAAAGCCTGGCGTTTCGTGAAGGGTTTCTCCATCTTCCGCTGGTAGATCTGTGGGCAGAGTCATTTTACCGGGCTATAAAGCAGGTTTTCGTTTCGTTCACACCCCCGGCGCACAGCTTCCGTTTCATTCCAACATATGATATAGATATCGCTTATTCCGTAAAAGGCAGTGGACCGCTGCGGCAACTCTACGCGATGGTCAGGAATCGAAGTTTCGGTGTTAAAGGGAAAGACGTGTTTGACATTTACGGCTGGCTTGATCAATTGCACGAAGATGCGGACGCCTTGCCAATATATTTTTTTCTCCTCGCAGCCAGGCGTTCGAAGTACGACAAAAACCGGCATCCGCGATCTGCCTCACTCCGGCGGCTGATACAGGAAGTGGCAACCAAATACCGGATCGGGTTGCACCCCTCGTGGCAAAGCCATGATGACGCTGAACTGGTTCAATCCGAATTATTAACCCTTGAGGAGATCAGCGGCAGAAAAACAGTTGCAGCCCGGCAGCATTATATCCGGTTAACGCTCCCGGCAACTTACCGCAACTACATAGGCGCAGGGATTGCAGAAGATTATTCGATGGGTTATGGCAGCATCAACGGATTCAGGGCTTCTAGCTGCAGACCGTTCTTCTGGTACGACCTGATTGCAGAGCAAACCACCTCATTGCAGATCCATCCATTCTGTTTTATGGACGCGAATGCGAGCTTTGAAGAAGGGCTGGATGCCCCCGCCGCATTGAAGTGCCTGCTGCAGTATCGTGATATTGTTCGGTCAGTAAACGGAGAACTGATCACTATCTTCCACAACCATTTCCTCACGGAGCAACCGCAGTGGCAGCGATGGCGCGAGATGTATAAACAGTTTATTGCCGGTAATTTCGTTCCAAACGCCGCTCTTACATTTCCTTCTCAGCCGGCACCGTTGTAGGTTTTTCTTTCAGGCTGGCATTAACGAGGTATACACCTGCGATCGTGATCACCGCACCGATGAGCAGGTCCACGGTTAACGGCTCGCTGAGCAATACCGCGCCAATCATAATGGCCACCATAGGGTTAATGTATGCATACAGCGACGCTATGGGGGCAGGAAGATGTTTCATTGAATAGATGAAGCAAACAAATGCAATGCAGGAACCTGCGACCACCAGGTAAGCCAGTCCTCCCCAGGATACCAGCGGCATTTCCGATAAAGGAATATGTTCGCCGGTAGCGAGGCCCATGGTCATTATTAAAGGGGCGCTTAGTACCATTTGCCAACCCATACCGTAATAAGGGTTTATATCCATTTTGGTCCGCGCCACCATGATGGTCCCGATACTCCACGACAGTGTCGCAACAAGCCCCAGAACCACGCCGAAAATATATCCTTCCTGCTGGTGATGAAAAGCGCTGTCGTAAAATACATAGCCGATACCAGCAATTCCGAGAAATAAGCCGATAAAAGTGAGTGCCTTCACTTGTATTTTAAACCAGATCATCTCAATGATTACCACAAAAAGCGGGAAAAGTGCACCGATCAGTGCCCCCAGTCCGCTGGAGATATAACGGATACTCCAGGTGCTGAGGCCATTGGCAAAAATCAAAAGGAACAGCGCGATGAAGAGAAGTCTTTTTAATTGTCTGAATTTCGGCCATGGCTCACCTTTCAGTTTAAAAAACGTGATAAATACAATTCCCGCCATCAGTTGCCGGAAAGCAGATATCTGTAAGCCGGGCACTTTTTCAACGGCAATCTTACTTGCC
The DNA here is from genome assembly GCA_036375835.1 of Chitinophagaceae bacterium. Classification (GTDB taxonomy): domain Bacteria; phylum Bacteroidota; class Bacteroidia; order Chitinophagales; family Chitinophagaceae; genus JAEZDC01. The sequence continues at coordinate 6,458 of DASVBM010000196.1, forward strand.
ACCCAGGTGCTTCCCCAGATGAAGCTGGTGGCGCAGAGCGCCAGGTAGGCTTTATGTTTATGGCTGAGGCTCATTTTCCAATTCGTTAGCATCAGTGCCTGAAATGGCGCATACCGGTAAGAACCATGGCCAATCCATGCTGAACACAGTAGTCAATACTCTCTTTGTCCCGGATGCTTCCGCCTGGCTGAATAAAAGCCTCCACGCCCTCGGCATGTGCCATCTGCACACAGTCGTTAAAGGGAAAGAAGGCGTCGCTGGCAAGAACTGCACCCTTCAGGTCGAAGCTGAACTGCCGCGCTTTTTCTATCGCCTGGCGCAGCGCATCGATACGGCTGGTCTGCCCACAACCCTTGCCCACCAGCTGACGGTTTTTCACCAATGCAATCGCGTTGCTCTTCAGATGTTTGCAAACAAGGTTCGCGAACTCGAGATCGGCACGTTCGTTTTCAGTGGTCGTCCTCCCGCCCGCTTCATTCCATTCGTTATAGCTGCCCTCATCACGGTTCTGCATAAGCGTACCGTTCAGCAATGACTTGAACTGCCGGTATTTCATCTCCGGTTCAGGCTGCAACCGCAGCAGTATCCGGTTCTTTTTCGACTGCAGTATTTCCAGTGCCGCTTCTGCAAATGAAGGAGCAATTAACACCTCGAAAAATATTTCACCGATAGCTGCAGCTGTATCCTTGTCAATTTCTCTGTTACACACCAGTACTCCGCCGAATGCGCTCTCCGGGTCTCCGGCCAGCGCAGCATCCCAGCTTTCTTTTACGCTGCTGCGGCTGGCGATGCCGCATACGTTGGTGTGTTTGATAATGGCAAAAGTGGTCGCATCGAACTCGCTGATCAATTGAATGGCGGCATCTACGTCCACGAGGTTGTTGTATGATAATTCTTTTCCGTGAAGCTGTGCAAAAACATGCTGTAACTCGCCGTCGAAAGAGGCGTCCTGGTGTGGATTCTCACCGTAACGCAGCGATTTCGATTCGCGGTGGGTAATCTGCTGCAGTGTTCGCAGCGGATTGAAATAGTTGCTGATTGCAATGTCATAGTACATCACCACCTCGAAAGCCCTTGCTGCAAACTGCCTTCTCTGTTCAATGGTTGTATTGCCTTTCTGGTCGTCTAACAATTCTGCAAGCGCAGGATAATGACTCTTATCCGCTACCACCAGTACGTCGCGGTAGTTTTTAGCAGCAGCGCGTATCATCGATGGCCCCCCGATATCAATCTTCTCAATGATCGCGGGTTCTTCTTTACTATTGCGCAGTGTTTCTTCAAAAGGGTAAAGATCAACAATAACAAGGTCGATTTCGGGTATGTTATACAACTTCATCTCCTGGGCATCCTTATCCTCATTTCTCCTTCCGAGTATCGCACCGAACACAACAGGGTGCAGTGTCTTCACCCTTCCCCCGAGGATTGAAGGATAGGTGGTCAGACTTTCCACCGCAACACAGGGTATATTGTTTTTCTGCAGGAACTCCTGCGTTCCGCCGGTGGAATAGATAGTGATACCAAGGTCATGAAGTTTTCGGGCAATAGAATCGATGCCATCCTTGTAAAATACCGAGATGAGTGCTGACTGAATTTTCTTTTGCATGCGCTGGCTTGATGATTTATATCGGGTTGCAGCAGCGGACCCCCACTGCCACCGCCGAATCAGAGATCCATTAGAAATGCGCCTTGTTCCGGCACTGAATAATGCCGCAAATGTAGGCTGTCGCAGTCTTTTTTCCAGAGCCGAATTTTCCAGGGAGGGTTGGATGCATCGAAGACGACTATACCACAATCGAAGTTCCGGGCAAGCGCATCCATATACAGTCTGGGGTTGCCGCTGATGATGACCGCATCGGCTTTTTGTTTTTTCTGTGCACCGTTGGCGTAAATTTCCTGATCTACAATAAAGATTTTCCGGTTGCCTGAACTGATACTCCCTTTTTTAATAGATACCTGCTGCAGGTTCCCCGGGGAAATATGATTGGCAATCCTTGAAGGAATCAGATGAAAATCCCGGATGAACCGATCATTCAGGGCGGAGGTATCACCGTAGAAAAGGTAGTTTCCGGCGTCTACAATATCGATAGCAGTATGCCCCGGGATATTATACACGATTATTTTGCGCTGCTGCCGCAGCCGGATAGAATGTAATGAAACAGCTGCCGAGAAAAGGCATACCGCAACGCCGGCAGAATACAGGCTCCAACGTTCTCTCCGGAAAAGCCACCAGCTACCCGCCGCAAGTGCAGACAAAAGCAAGATAGTTGCCGTAAAACTGACATCGATTTCCTTTGTTACTGCAAAGGGAATACGCGCAGTGCGTTCAATGAACCCATTCATGGCAGAAAGCATCCATTCAACCATTGAGCCCCAATGTTCAGCCAGCTGCGGAACGGGTGAAAAAACCAGGAGTAGTATTTCTGAGAACAGAATAACTGCAGAAAGCGGAACAACAACCATGTTTGTCAGCAGGAAAAGATTCGGGAACTGGTGGAAGTGATACAGCACTACCGGCAGGGTAAACACCTGTGCTGACAGCGTTACAGATAACATGCGCCATGTTAAACCGAGAAGTTTGTTTTCAAACTGCAATAGCCCCTTTACATACCGTGCAAAAACCACGATGCTGAATACTGCTGTGTAGGACAACTGGAATCCTGCGTCCCAGAGATAAAAAGGATTATATAATAACAGAATGACTGCTGAAACAGCCAGCGTATTGTAGATCGATGCCTTCCTGCTGAACGTCTCCCCGATGATTATACAGCTGAACATCACTGCCGAGCGGAGTATGGACGGCACAGCCCCGGCGATAAATGTGAAGAACCAGAGCACCAGGAGGATCACCAGCGGTTTAACAATACGGTTTCTGTGCAGGCGGAACAGCGGGAAAACCCAGGTGAGGACAGCGTAGATCATACCGAGGTGGAGGCCGCTGATTGCAATAATATGCACTACGCCGGTCGCCGAATACGATTGCACCAGTTCAGGATCCAGGTGTTCGCGGTATCCGATCAGTAGCGCCTCGGCCACCGCACGGCAATCTTTATTACTGATATATTTTTCCAGGCAGGCCAGGACCTGTAACCGGGTATTGACCATGTACCGGTGGAAGAAACCCGGTTTTTCTCCAGGCAATAGCCTGAAATCTCTGCTGGTCAGAAAAACCTGGTGATGTATTCCCTGGAAAGCGCAGTAGCTTTTGTAATCGAAAGCGCCGGGATTACCTGAGTTACGGATGGGTTGGAGTCTCCGGAATATTATCAGACGCGATCCATCTCTCAATGATGGCAGTTCGCTGTCCTTTCGGAAATAGATCAGCAACTTGCCCTGTACGGGTATCAGCCGGTCCTGTTTTAAGACCGCCTCCACTTCAGCGACGGTCTTGTGCGTTTTTGTTTTCTCTGTCAGCGGCTCCAGGATCGTAACCAGAAGGGGAGAATCCTCCGTATAGCATTTTCCCAGCCATGAAGCTTTGTTCTCCAGGTTCCGGAACGTTGTTACGCCAAGCCCTAATGAAAAAAACAGCAGGTGCAGGGCAACGCCGGGAACCCATCGATGTACATACCTGCGGGTTAAGCTGAAAGGTACCATGGCAGACAACAGGATCAACCCGGTCAGGCCGATGTAAAACGCCCATAAGGTTCCGCAGGCCGTATGATACTCAACAATGATCCCCGCTGCAAATGGTATTAACACGCGCAGGAAAGGCACCCGTTTCCATATTGCAACACCGGCAGGCTGCATACTTAAATTTACTTCGCCGTTTTCCTTCCTGCAAGGCTCTGAGAAATTTGATTTTTTCACCCATTTTCCTGTAGGTTTGCGCAATCTTCCGAAAAATGAATCAAACGCTTTCGTCTAACGAATCCATCCCATCACAGAAAAAGAAAATCATTGTTTTAGGATCGGGTCCCAACCGTATTGGCCAGGGAATCGAGTTCGATTATTGCTGTGTTCATGGCTTGCTGGCTATAAAAGAATGTGGTTATGAGGCAATTATGGTGAATTGCAACCCCGAAACGGTGAGCACCGATTTCGATATGGCTGACAAGCTTTATTTCGAACCGGTTTACTGGGAGCACCTGTGGGAAATCGTTGAGCTCGAGAAACCGGAAGGCGTCATTGTTCAGCTTGGTGGCCAGACTGCCCTGAAACTTGCAAGGAGGTTACACGCAAAAGGCATTCGCATCATCGGTACCTCTTTCGACAATATGGATATTGCTGAAGACCGCGGCCGTTTCAGTGACCTGCTGAAAGAGCTGGATATTCCTTATCCCGAATATGGTACGGCTTATTCAGCAGATGAAGCTATTGAAGTGGCTAATAAAGTGGGCTATCCGGTACTGGTGCGCCCAAGCTATGTTCTTGGCGGTCAGCGTATGCGGATCGTGATCAATGACGACGAGGTGGAAAAAGCGGTGATCAGCCTGCTGAAACATATTCCCGGCAACAAGATTCTTATAGACCATTTCCTCGACAGGTGCCAGGAAGCTGAGATCGATGCGATCTACGATGGAGAAACTTTCCATGTGATGGGCGTGATGGAGCACATCGAACCAGCCGGTATCCACAGTGGTGACAGTAACGCCGTGCTGCCTGCTTTCAACTTAAGCCCATTGATCGTGGAAACAATGGAAAAATATGCGGAGAAGATCGCTACCGCACTCGATATCCGGGGTCTGATCAACATCCAGTTCGCCATCAAGAGTGGAAAGGTTTACGTCATCGAAGCAAACCCCCGCGCTTCGCGCACCACGCCCTTCATCGCGAAAGCTTACGGCATTCCCTACCTGAACGTCGCTACCAAAGTGATGCTGGGAGCGGCAAAGCTCAAGGATTTCAGCTTTGAGAAAAAGCTGCAGGGTTATGCGGTCAAAGAGCCGGTATTCAGTTTCGAAAAATTCCCCGGTGTAAACAAGGAACTTGGCCCGGAGATGAAAAGTACGGGTGAGGCCATCCGGTTCATAAAAGACCTGCATGATCCCTACTTCCGGCAGTTGTACAAGGAGAGGAGCATGCACCTCAGTAAATAGTTGTTGTTTTATCGCAGGAGCGTAATACTCCCGGTGCGGCGGTGGAATCTGCCATCTTTATTATTTACCAGCTCAACAACCCAGTAATAAGTTCCAACCGGCAGGGGGCTGCCATTTTTTTGGCCGTCCCATATTACGTCTTCGGTTTTTGATTCAAACACCAGTTCTCCCCAGCGATTGAAGATTTTAAATCCTCTGAAATCTATATCACCGGCTATCTCCAGCCTGAAGCGATCGTTGATTCCATCACCATTAGGAGAGAAAGCATTCGGGTAAAGAATCACGGGATGGAAAGGCACTTCAATTACCACATTTACGTCATTGACGTATTCGCAGCCGGCGCTGTCGAGCGCGCGGATAAAATACTTCCCGGTTTTGCTGATCCCGGATGGGTTCGGAACCGGCCTGGTAGCAGCAGCGTCGAGCCAGTAACTGTATTGAACCGATGGTAACGGAATGAAAACAGTTGTAATGTCTACTTTCGCGGGGGCGGTCACCGCGGCGGGATCTGTGACTGCAAATTCCGGAAGCGGTTTGGCAACCACATCAACTCCTTTGATGATCGCACAACCTGAAGGTACACCCGCCCTGATAAAATATCTTCCGGATGGCGCCGTATACTTCGGATTCGGAACGGGGATCGTGGCGGCGCTGTCTCTCCAGTAACTATAATTGAATATTGGAGCGCTCCCTGCCGTAACAACCGGACTGGTCAGGTCTGCCCCGCCGCAGCCAATTGCGGTTGACGTCTTAAGATCATCGGGCATCCAGATATTAACCTGTACACCTGAAACCTTGCTACAGATTGAATTCGACGCCTTGATGTAATAGATTCCCGGCGTATCGATCGAAGATGCATTAGTGAGGGGTATCGTAGCTGCGGCGTTTGCCCAGTAACTGTAGCTCAGATCTGCATCGCTGCCTGAGGTTACCGCTGGATCCGTCAGATCTACCGTAGCGGGGAAACAATGATGCGGAGGTGCATTCAGGTTCAGGTTGATCCCATTCATCCGGAGCTCAATAGCTTGTGTTTCGGAACAGCCGGCTGCATTCTCTGCCTTGATATAATAACGCCCGGCCTGCGTTACATAGGTCGGCGTCGCGAGGTATTGCAGTCCAACTGAATCAAGGAAGTACGAATACTGCAGGCCCGGTGTACTGCCTTGGGTAACTGCGGGAAGTGTGAGATTTACGGGCAGGCCTACGCAACCGTTGAGCGTATCCGGCAACACAAAACTGAACGCATCTGATGAGGCTTCAATGGTTGTGTAAAGCGTATCGAGGCAGCCCAGTCCCGGGTAGGGTACAATTTCAACTGCATACCTGGTTCCGATCGCGGGCACCGGCTGCAGTTTCAAGGTATTACCTGTGCCGAGAAAGGCAGAAAAATCGCCTTTGTACCAGTGGTATTCTTTAAATCCGAACGGCGCAGTCAGCGTCAGTGAAGATGCACCATTGCAATAAACGTTTCCGGTTATAGGTGATTTGCAGTTTTCATTGACATCAAGGTAAGCGTATCCGAAATGTCCTCCCCTGGAACAGTCATTCACAGTGAACTCAAGAGTGATCGTTTTTCCGGCGCAACCCATCAGTTTAACCGTTACCGGCGACCAGGGTTTATACCAGACCGTTACATCTTTGTCTGATATCTGAAAATCGGGTAACCCCGAGGAAGCGATGAATTCAAACGCACCGCAGCCGAGGTACTGTCCTGCTGTATTATCATAAACGCTCGAGGTGAATTTCGGTTGTTCTTCCGGCAGGTGATTCGGGTTCTGGAAAACGATTGCGTAGTTGTAGATGATGCTGTACTCATTTTTATCGGCTGGCACTGTAAATGTATAGCTCACGCGTTCTGCCTGCGCTCCCACGCTGGAATTACCAAGTCGGATGGAATACCCGCTGCCGTTCGGGCAATTCACCGGAAAATTTCCATATAAATCCTTTTCCTGCGGTATAGTGTTCTGCAACAATGTATGCCTGCCGGGAATCACTCCGGAGGGGGACACATTGACACCTGAGGTAACGCTGATGGATCCCGCATGGCAGGTCCAGCCCGTGAAATTGCCCTGTTCAAAACCGATATTAGGCGGACATGTGCCCTGTGTGAAAGCCCGGCTCACAACTGTGAACAACAGGAAAATGGTAATAATGGTCCGGGCTGCTTTTCTCATAGCTAAACGCCGATGAAATTAGACCTTGCACGGCAGAAAACCGTTGCTTTTATGAAGGCAACGCAGATTTTAACGTGAAGTAAAGCTTATAAGATAAGGATAAGAGTATTCAGGCGCGTTTCCATACCTCTGTACGTCCCAGCAGCGAAATGCCAAGATATCCCCTGACCTTCATCGTGTTTTTGTTGGGCATTGAGATCCTGCAGCTGTATTCATTGCCACTTGAAGGATCGTACACTTCCCCTTGTACCCATTGCCCGTCATCGAAAACAAAGTTCCGGAGCACTACCAATCCCACTACAGGATTGCTTCGCTTGCTGGGATCGGGGTTGTGTTTATCTGTTTTGATCTTACCGTCTTTCACGGGTTCCTTAAGCCAGACAATCTTGCCGAAATACCTGTTGCCTGATTTATAGATCTGCACCCTTGCCTTATTCTCCGCAGCTACCCAGGTACCAAGGATATCGTCCGGGTGTACTGCCGGCGCTGAAACAAATGCAGTGGCCGGTACCAGCATCAATAAAAAGGCAAATAACTGGATCTTCATACGGACTGGTGTTTTTCGGTAATCTTCATCAATTTACTCAAAGCACAGCAAATACAGCACCAGCCGCGATTTTAGCCCCGAGTATGCTGAAAATGAACCAATATGGCAGAAGCTTGGGAAATAGTTAACTTCAGTCTATGTTGCGATACCTGTGGATAATCCTGTTTTTGGTGCCGATCCACGGATTTACTCAGGAGCCTGTTGAAACACCAGACAAGGTTTATGGCGAACTGTTCAGGGCAGTGCAGCTTTCCAGGGTATTCCCGGATAGCAAAACCTTCCCGGACTGTATCCCGCTTCGATCCCCTTCGGATATTCTCAACAGTTACAGGCAGGAAATGCCCGACAGCGGTTTTAACCTGAAACGTTTTGTACTACGGAACTTCCGTTTACCTCCGGAACCGAAGCCCTTTACCTCCCCGGCGAAAGATCTGCTTCAGCATATTTCGGGACTATGGGAAGTTTTAAATCGCAGAGCAGACTCTGTCGTGGAAGGCAGTTCGCTCATCCCGCTGCCGCATGCATATATCGTTCCCGGTGGAAGGTTCAGGGAGATCTATTACTGGGATTCGTATTTCACTATGCTGGGTTTGAAAGAAGCGCACCGTTATGAACAGATGGAAAACATGGTTAAGAACTTCGCCTGGCTGATCCGGGAATTCGGTCATATCCCGAATGGAAACCGCAGCTACTACCTCAGCCGTTCACAACCTCCGTTCTTCGCATCAATGGTAAGCCTGCTCGCATCTGTTTTGGGTGAACAGGTTTACCTCGATTACAGCAAAGAGTTGTGGATCGAAATGAAATACTGGAACGAGCCCGCTTCCGATACTGCAGCCCCGCGGCAGGTTTTGCTGGATATCAATGCCGCGGAAAACTACTATCTAAGCCGGTACCATGATGATCTGGATATCCCCCGCCAGGAGAGTTATGCGGAGGATTTTGAAACAGCAAACACAGCTGTGCGCCAGTTTCTCCAGGTGGTAC
>DASVBM010000252.1:0-4411 GCA_036375835.1 Chitinophagaceae bacterium
CAAATATCTCACGGTTTTGTGCCTGCTGGATCTGGTAATCGAGTTGCGCATTCTTAACATCGTTGAAATTCTTCAGCGCCAGCTCAACCGCGTCTTTCACCGTCAGCTCATACCGTTGTTGCGCCAACAGCCGCGGTATGAACGACAGCACCAGTGCGGCGAGGATCGTCAGTTGCTTCATCTTTACAGTTGTTTTAGTCTTTGTTGGATGTATTTGTTAATCAGTTTAGTACCCCGGGTGGTAGCAATGCCGAACAGGAAATGCTCCATCAGTTCCCGCTCTACCCCTACCAGGTCTTTCTTGCTTTGCGGAAAGATATCCGTGTTGAACGCCAGCATGCTGCTCTCGATCCGGTACCGTGTCATGATGTCTACGTTCAGTTCGGTCCTGTACAGCCCTTCTTCGATTCCGCGCCTCAGATTATCGCTGATCACGTCATAGAGGAAGTGATACTTGTAATCGTTGAACTTACTGTAGACGTTGGGATGATACTTCTGCAGGTCGAACAGTATCGCCGGATTGATCTCCGCGAACATCTGCAATACGTTATCAAAGGCAAGAAACACCTCGTGCACCGCGTTTTCCGCCATCTGGCGGTCAACCACGCAGCGTTGTTTGTTTTCGCCGATGATACCGTCGAATACCGCGGAGACGATTTCCTCCTTGTCTGTATAAGACTGGTAAAGCGTCTTTTTGGAAATACCCAACTGGTTGGATATTTCATCCATCGTCACACTGCGGATACCGAACCGCTTAAACAGCTCTTCCGCTTTGAGCTGAATCCTTTCCTTCATTTCCATAGCGGGCGCAAAACTATGGAAACTTTTTTCGTAGTTCCGGTTTCCACTACAAAAAATCACACTATTTTTTTGTTGAGCGGTCGGTAATCAGGATAAATGAACCCGGTCACACATTTTCACTTAATTTGCTGCACAAGCACTGATTATGAGTATCGAGCCCGAGCCGCGACGGCGCTTCCAATGGAAGGACATCCTGCAATATTTCCTGCAGGGCCTGCTGGTCATCGCACCGGTAGGCATCACTTTATGGGTGGTGATCTCGTTTTTTAACCTGGTCGACAGCTTCCTGCCCAGTATCATCCACAGTTTGTTCCCGGACCTCATTCCGCGCAACCCGGATGGTACTCCGCGTTCATTTACCGGCATCGGCTTCCTGGTGGTGATTGTTTTTGTTTTCGTGGTGGGCTGGCTGTCTTCGCTCTTTATATTCAACCGGGTCCTTGGCTTTTTCGATTCCTTGCTGGAGCGAACTCCGGGTATCAAGTTCATTTACTCCTCGGTAAAGGATTTCCTCAAGGCTTTCGCCGGTAACAAGAAAAAATTCGACAAACCGGTACTGGTATCGGTGGATGATACAGACGTATGGCGGATCGGCTTCATTACCCATAGCGATATGGCGGAATTTGAAATGCCGGATCACGTAACCGTCTATGTTCCGCTGGCCTACGCCGTTACAGGTACAACTTACGTGGTGCCGAGGTCGAGAATCAAACCTTTAAAACATATCAGCGCGGCAGACGCAATGAAGTTCGCCGTGACCGGCGGCGTGACCGAAGTTCACGAACAGGACTGAGAACCACTATGAGATTAAAACGGCTGATTCTTTTTCCTGCATTGCTCGGTTTCACCTGTGCCGCCGCCCGGCAGGGTGACAACGGTTTTAAATTAATCGAAGACACCAGCCGCTCGCTCACCGCGGCCGAGGTGTTATACAAGGCAGATGCGCACCCGTTTATACCGGCATCATCACAGCAGTTCAATCCCGGCTTCACCCGTTCCGTATTCTGGATATTGCTTCAACTGGACAGCACAACGGTACCCGCCGCAAACAGGCTTGTTATCGGTAATGTCCACATCAACAGGCTGGATTTTTACCAGGTAATAAACGGCAAGCCGCTGCGCAGCTATCTTACCGGTGATCATTTTCCTTTTCGAACCCGGCCGGTTGCTTCCACTGAATTTTGTTTCCCATTGTCGAACGAGAGCAGGGTTTACCTGGTACGGGTTGATAAATCGTTTGAGTCGCTGCAGCTCACATACCGGTTAACGGGATCAGAGCAATTCGCGGAATCGACCACAACACGCCTCGTAATTACAGGCGTGTTCACAGGTATGATCCTGCTGCTGCTGGTTTTTGGTTTATACATGTCCGTGCTGACGCGCCAAAGGATGTACCTGTTGTATATTGCTTATCTCGCCGCCGGCTGGCTGTGGGTACTATCCGATCTTGGCTATGGGTTTAAATATCTCTGGCCCGAAAACCCCTGGTTCGCTTCCCGCGCCCGTCCTTTTTTCAGCCAGCTGACACTCATCCTCTCCGTCCAGTACCTGGTGTATTTTGTTGGTGGCCTGGCTTCCCTGCGGATGCGAAAAATACTCAACGCGCTAAGCATCCTGGCACTGGTATTCGCTTCAACCGCATTACTCCCCGTCGACCTCGCGAAGTATCCTTCACTCTACCTGTTTTTGTTAAAGTTGATCCCGGCCACCAGCCTGGTCTATGTAATTCTGGGCCTTTCCGCACTCGTAGTAGAAATATACCGCAATAACCGGATGGCCCTGTTCTACCTTGGTGCACTTATACCGCTGATGCTGATGGTGTCGGTCAACGCCCTCAACCACGCAGGGATGATCAACATCACAGGAACCTCGCTGGAGCAGTTCGGCGTGCCGGCAGGATACCTCTGTGAAGCCGTCATTCTTTGTTTCGGAATGGTCATCCAGTTCAACAGTTACAGGCTGGAGAAAAACAGGATACAGGAAGCCTATGAGCTGCAGCGCCGGCAGGCAATCTCGGCTGTGATCGAAACCGAAACAAACGAACGGAAGCGGATCGGCGATGAATTGCATGATATCGCGGGTTCTATGTTATCGGCAGCAAGAATGAACATCAGCTCCCTCCAGGAAAAGAATATTATTGGCGACGACGATGCCCGGAGAAAGCTGGAAACCGCCGAACAGGCAATCGCGAAAGTTTCAGACACGGTACGAAGCCTCAGCCACGCCATCAGTCCCGCTGCATTGCAACTCACCGGTTTCAAAACAGCGGTCAGCAATATCGCCGGATATTTTAATGCAGCCGGCAAGCTTCGTTTTGAAGTGAGCATGATCGGCTTCGAAATACACGAACCTGCGCTGGAACCCCTGTACACAACATTATACAATATTGTATTCGAGTTGATGAACAACACGGCAAAACATTCCGGTGCTTCGGAGGCGTTTATCCAGCTGGTGCGGCATCCCGATTCGGTGACCTTGCTTGCCGAAGACAATGGTAAAGGCATGGAGCGACCCGGCTTGCAGGCCACGCGCGGACTTAACTCTGTCCGCAACCGTGTAGCCCATTTTAACGGAAATCTTTCTATAGACAACACAACAACAGGATTAGTCATATCAATCGAAATTCCCGTCACCGATTATGCAACGAAAAATAGTACTGGCTGATGACCACCAACTGCTCACTGAAGGCACCATGCGTATCATCGCTGAGATTCCCGGTGTTGAAGTCGCGGCAGTGGTTGAGAACGGGCGGCAGTTACTGCAGCACCTCCGGCAACATGCAACAGACCTGGTGGTACTTGACCTGAACATGCCGGGGCAGGACGGCCTGAAATGCCTGCAGGAGATACGGGAAACCACCACACCGGTAAGGATACTGGTGCTTACCAGTTATAACCAGCCTGAACTGGTTGCCGAAGTGCGCAAACTGGGAGCGAACGGTTTCGTTGTGAAAAATGTAACCGCGGCGGAACTGAAAGAGGCGGTTACCCGGGTACTCGAGGGACATGAATATTTTCCTTCCCCACCAGCCTCACCGGTTGATGCGCCCGTCTACTTCGATTCCTTTCTGAAGAAACATCAGCTCACGAGACGGGAGACCGATATCATCCGGCTGATCTGCGCCGGCCGCAGCAGTAAACAGATTTCGGCGGAACTGTTCATCAGTGAATTCACCGTTAACACCCATCGCAAGAACATATTCCGGAAGCTGGGCATCAGCAACGTCGCAGGGCTGGTGAACTTTGCCAGGGAAAACCAGCTACTCTGAATAAAAAAAGGCAGCCTTCAGAAGAAAGCTGCCGGGTAGATTCACTTCGAAAAGTAAACTACTGCGTCTTACTTATTAAGATTTGGAGTCAGCTTCCAGATGTCGGAGCTGGCCCAGCTTGCACGCTGCGACTTTGTACCCGAGTTAGAACAGAAATAGATGTCGTTGTTCGGGGCGAAACAGGGCATACCGTTCCTGGAATCACCCTGGGTGAGCTGCGTTACACCCGATCCGTCTGCACGCATCACGAACAGGTGCTCGTTCTGGTTGTCGCTGTACGAACTGTATGCGATATAATTACCATCATTCGAATAGCTGGGGTCGGAATTGCTGTACTCACCA
>DASVBM010000107.1:0-12572 GCA_036375835.1 Chitinophagaceae bacterium
TTCCGGTTTTATCTGGAACAAACGGGTAGGGAAGATCCGTGCGATGGACAACCCCGGAGAAAAGGTGCAGACTTATCAGGCTGCATCGCTCACCCGGTATGCGTTGATGGAAGCGCCTGGTTTACTTGGCGTAATCGGATATTTTCTTACAGGAAATATTAAGTTCCTGGTGATCGTAGCCGGCGTACTGCTGGCTTTTATCCTGGTATTTCCGTCTTCGAGGCGTGTGGCGAGGGATATACAGGAAGACGCTGAATCGCTGGTGCAGTTATAAGCCGAGTTCTTTTACCGGATCCCAGAATATTTTTTCAAAGTCAACTACCACGTCATTCTCCACCCGTATCTTTTCTTTTTCAAGTAATTCCTGCATGAGTGTGGGAGTGGCGAAATGCATTTTACCCGATAACATGCCGTTGCGGTTTACCACCCGGTGGGCAGGCACACGGGGTGTTACGGTAAAAGAGCCGTTCATCGCCCAGCCCACCATGCGTGCGCTCATTTTAGTGCCCAGGTAGGCGGCGATCGCACCATAAGAGGTGACGCGTCCTTTTGGGATCAGCCGCACTACTTCCCAGACATCATTAAAGAATCCATGCTGGTGTGCCGGCGTGTCAGCCTTGGTTTTCCTGGTTTTTTTCATCTTCCCGTTTTTTCAGGAGGTATGTGCGCCTCGGTTCAGGCACGTTTTTATAATCGTAGGGGCAATTCCTGCAACCATTGCCGCAACAGTAACCACGACTGAGCAGGTATTCGGCCGAGAATACCACCAGTCCGCCCGCGTTGTAGGACAGGTCCTCGTCATCGTCATTCGGCTTCCTGTTCACGTATCGTGGTTTTTAAGATTTCATCCTTATCCGGGTCAAGTTGCTTATCCAGCGAGAACCGAAGGTAATGAACCCGGTTACTGCCGGCGATGTCGAGCTTCTCGTAATGTGTCTGAATTGCCAGTTCTTCCGGCAATGGTGAAAGGCTGTATACATCATCGGCGTCAGACAGCACATCCAGCCCATACAAACCGATCACCGTTTTGGTGAACCGGTATAATGCGGGGCTGTCTGTTTTCAGGTGCACCATCCCGTCTTTTGCGAGAAACTGCTGGTACAGCCGGAGAAACTTCGGGTGGGTGAGGCGCTTCTTCGCTTTCGAGGTACGGAGTTGGGGGTCGGGAAAGGTGATCCAGATCTCACTCACTTCGCCCGGTGCGAAATATTCCGCGATACGATCGATCTGGGTACGCAGGAAGGCAACGTTCCCGAGTCCGTTGTCCAGCGCGGTTTTCGCGCCGCGCCAGATGCGGTTGCCTTTGATGTCTACACCAATAAAATTGCGGTCGGTATATTTTTCGCCGAGACCTATTGCGTATTCCCCTTTGCCACAGGCCAGCTCCAGTATGATCGGATTGTTGTTCCCGAAATGTTCGTGCCACCTGCCCCTGATTCCGACGGGATATTCCAGTACGTTGGAAAATGTTTTGATCTCGGCAAAGCGGATAAGTTTCTTCTGGCCCATCGGGGCAAAGATAAACGGAAGCCGATTTTACGGGGTTAAGCAGGTTCTAAATGTTGTTAACTTTAAAATCAGCACCTTTTTTTGCCAGGTAACACTCAATAATAACGAAAGATCGGCTGCAACCGAAGCTTCACTACATCAGTGACAGAATCAGCCACAGCAACACGATCGCATTCACCAAGATAAGTCCGAGGCAGAGATTACGGAAGGGCCGGTTCAGAGAATAGCTGCGCGCTGCGCCGTAGAAAACCATGGAAAGCGCGGTGATACAGGCCGTGATCACCATTACAACGGTGGTATCCTGCAAGGCATCCGGGAGGTGTTCCGCGAATTGTTCGATGGCCTGCTTCAGCCCGGAATGTGTTAGCAGCGTGAACCAGTAAATGATCAAAGCCGCTACCAGAGCCTGGAGCAACAGCGCGAGTGTAAAATAGCTGAGTCTTTTCGTTTTCATTCTCCTTTGATCTGTTGCCGGGTACTGCGCCTGGTTGCAAACTCGTTGATATAAATTTTGATGAGGAGCAGGAACATGGCGATGACGATCGGTCCAAATATCAGACCAACGAAGCCAAACAGGTTAATACCGATCAGCACCCCGAAGGCGGTTATCAGCGGGTGTACGTCACCCCAGCGTTTTTGAATGATAATGCGGAAAACGTTATCCACCAGTCCGATCACCAGGAAGCCCCAGAGCAATACCGCGGTGCCCTTCCAGGAAGGCCCTGTACTGAACATATAAATAGCCAGCGGAACATAAGCCGCGGCCGCACCCACGAAGGGCAGCATCGACGTAATGGCGGTAATGACGAACCAGAACCAGGGGTCAGGAATACCAAAGATCAGGTAGCCGACCAATCCAACGATACCCTGCAGCAAGGCGATCAGCGGTACCGCCAACGCGTTGTTGTACACGAGCATGTTCAGGTCTTTTGCGATCCAGTTGATATTGTCATCTTTCAGCGGGATGTACTCATACAGGTAGTTTTCCAGCTCCCTGCTGCGGATCAGCATAAAGTAAAGCAGGAAATACATCAGCACGATGGCCAGAAGGGTGCTGAAGGTAGCACCCAGTATACGGGGCAGTGCATTGGCAATATAGGAAGCCGCCTGCTGGAAATTTTGTTCGGAAAGCAGTTCAATTTTATAGCGATGTTCAAAGTCGGTGACAAACCGGTTCAGTGTATTCAGCACTTCCTGTGAATGGCTGACCGCGTACCCCAGCTTGCTTGCCAGCATGGTGACGAGCACCCAGATGGGAACCAGTACAATGAGAAAGGAGAGGCCCATCAGTGCTGCCGCAGCGGCACCGCGCTTCCATTTGCGTTTATACACCAGCCGGTCCATGGTCTTCCTCATGATCACATAAAATGTGACGGCGCCAAGGAGAGAAGGAATGTAAACGGAAAGTTCGCCGAAGATCACCCAGCCCAGGCCGACCAGTAAAGCGAGGTAGCCAACCTGTTTGAGCCTGCTGTTATCAATATATCGTTCCATGCATTGTAATTGCACGAACAAAATAGTCAATTTATCGCAACTAGAACCGGCAGCGCACCTTATCTGCCTCGATGGAACGGTTGCGGAATGGAGCAACGTAGGAGGCGGTAAGCTCGAAGCCACCTCTCCAGTTGGAAGCGGTTTTCAGTTTTGAAACGTTGATATCGTAACTCAGTCCGAATGAAACACTATAGACGTCCAGCTTCACCACCGGTATAAAAGCGTCGTTCCAGCGGATGAATCCGCCGAGCGCGAAATTCAGCGCTTTCTCTTCGTCATAGCTGCGCGCGAGTTCCGTCTGGTACATTACCCCGCCGAGGAACTGGCGGTGGCCACCCTGGATAAACAGATCGCCGAACATGATAAACCGGTTCACCTCGTTGGTAGCGTGGTTCACGCCGGCATTGATCACGTATTTGTTTTGCAGCGTGGTAGAGGTGTTGTCGGTATAGAAGGCTACCCTTGGCTTGTTGAAATGAAATACCGCGGCGCCTACATAGAAACGCGAATCATCTCCGAAACCACTGTTGTAGGTGAGGCCTGCGCCTGCGTCCCAGTAAGTAAAACCCGAGCGGGAAAAGATCTGTGCGGTGGGCGTATTGGGGTCAAAGCTGCCATTGACGAACTGGTCGCCCATCCGCAGTTTGGTGGGATCGAACTGGCTGCTCACCGGGCCCGCCATAAATGCGAGTGAAAGAAAATCATCACGGTTGCCGCTGAGTGATTTATGATAGTTGACCACCGGCAGTAGCTGGGTACGTTTCATTTTGATATCACCCGCAACGTCGTGGGTAGCTTCAAGGCCAATCGTTACCCAGTCATCCCAGGTTGTGGGGAATTTTACTTCAGCACTTATGGCGCTGGTTTGAAACGGCACGGTAACGCTTTGCCACTGGCTGCGATGTACCCCACTGATGCGCACATCGCCGGTAAACACACCTGCAAGGGCGGGATTCCGTAAGAGTGGTTTCTCATAAAACTGCGAAAACGAAAGATCCTGTGCTTCCGCCGCAAAAGCCAGCAGGATCATCCAGCAACACAAAGCAATTCTTTTCATTTTCATTTCTGGTTTTCAGGGCCGGCTGCAGGTCACGGCCTGCGCGGCCCTGCGGTTTTTATTTCAGTATCGCCACGTTACCCTTATAGCTATATGGCGTATCATCTTCACAGACTACCTCGCAGGTATACACGTAAACGTCCGGTGGTGCCGGAATTCCATTCACCGTTCCGTTCCAGCCGTGGCTGTCAGCATTAGGCGGGAAGTTCGACTTCTCGAATACGAGCTGACCCCAGCGGTTGAATATCCGGAAGCTCTTCACCAGCTTCACTCCTTTGGCACGTACGGTGAGTACATCGTTGATGCCGTCTGCGTCCGGCGTAAAGGCATTAGGAATGTATACCTGCGAACCTTCGCAGAATACGCGGATGCACATGGTATCACTTCCGCTACATCCAAAGGCATTGGTACCGGTGACGGTATAGCAGATGTCTTTTTTGGCTGTTGCAACCGGCGCTGCGCAGTTCACGCAGCTCAGGTCTTTTGTGGGTGTCCAGCTCCAGTTGGTGATGGGACCATTCGTCGCTGTAGGCGCCAGGGTGAGTAGCGTACCTGTTGCAACGATGGTATCCCGGCCTGCATTCACCTGCGGGTAGTCACCCACTCCTACCGTAACAAAAACAGTATCCTGGAAGCAATTGTATGCATCAAAGCCAATCACGCGGTAAACCGTGGTGCTGGGCGGATTGGCAACAGGGTTCGGGATATTAGTGGCATTGAGACCAGTTGCCGGGCTCCAGATATAACTGTTCGCGCCTGTGGCATTCAGTTGCCGCGTCTGGCCGATACACATTACTACAGACGGTGTGGCTGCGATATCAAAAGGCTGCGGTACGGTAATCAGAATCGTATCCCTGCCGGCGCAACCGAAGCTGTTGTATCCCGAAACTACATACTGCGTAGTTGTTAACGGAGAAGCGATCGGGTTCGGGCAGGTGCTGCAACTGAGCCCGGTGAAGGGTGCCCAGGTGTAGGTGAGCCCGCCGGTGGCGTTGAGCTGTGCCGATTCACCACGACAGATCACCATATCAGGGTTTGTATTTACAAACGGGGAAGGATTGATGGTGATAGACGAAGTGGCAGTATCGTAACAGCCGAATGAAGTGCCCGCGATCAGCTGGGCTGTGTAAACGCCGGGCGCCGCGTAGTTATTCTGAACGGTGGCCGTATTGCCGGAAGCCAGGTTCGAGAAGGTCCAGCTGTAATAAGTAACCGGATCGGGGGATATCACAACAGAGTTGTATATCACCGGTTGATTTACACAACCCGTCGGCGGCTGAACGATCGAAGCCTCCGGTTTCGCATCCACTTTCACGAATAAGGGAACGTTGGTAGTGTCGGCACAACCGCTCACCCCGAGCGTGATCAGTTGTACCGGCCAGGTATTCGTTGAACTGTAGGTATGAACGGGGTGTCTGACTGTACTCGTGCCGCCATCGCCAAACTGCCATTGCCAGGACACCAGGCCGTAGTACGATCTCGACGTATCGGTAAACGATACGGCGGTCGTTCCGCAGGTACGCAGCTGTGCGGAAGTAAAGCCTGCACTTACATAGTCAACCTTGATTGTGTCAGCACCAGGCAGGAGCCGGCTGCAGTTTCCTGCGGGGCTGTAGGATAGCAGCGTTGCAGTCGGGATGTAATTGCCGGGTTGATTGTACACGTGGTAAATAATGTTCCCGGCGGCGGTGACAATCACACCATCGCCGAAGTTCCACCTGATTGAATCGGTGCCGGTAGTATTCGCTTCGAACCGCACCGGCGTGTTGCCACAGATATAGCCGTGGTCATAAATGAAGCTGCCTGCCGGGCCATTTACAACAATCTGCTTACTTGCCAGGTAACGGCAACCGCTGATATCGCGCGCCTCCATCGTTGCAGTATAGGTGCCGGCCACAGTATAGACATGCGTCACAATATCCCCGGTATCAACAGCGCCGTCGCCAAAGTTCCAGGTGGTGAGCGCAGAAGGAAGGCTGTTGTTGGTGAATGTAACGGAGAATGGAATACATGCGCCAACGGAATCGCTTACCGAGAAGCTTCCCGGTAGGGAAGCCAGCACGGTAACCGGTTTCACCATGCTGTCCATACAAACATTGCCCGGCGCGTATTGTCTTACGCCAACCAGCTTAACATTATAGGTACCCGCGTTCACATAGGCATGCACCGGGTTGCTCAGCTGTGAGGTAACACCATCATCGAAAGTCCATAGTAACCCTGTGATCGTATCGCTCTGGTTGGTGAAAAACACGGTATCACCAAGACAGACCGGAGAGGGAGCAAAGGTGAAATTCACCAGTGGTTTTGCATAAACAGAGACAGTTTCGGTGGCGGTTGTATCGGTACATCCGTTACTTGCGTGCACGCTGATGTTGAATGTGCCGGTGTTCAGGTAAGTATGATTGACCGTATCGATATTGGCGGTTGTGCTCAGCACGTTGCCGTCGCCGAAGTCCCAGTTAAATGCAGTTGCCCCGGTTGAGTTGTTGAACACCGTGATCGTATGGGGAGCACAGCCCGTGGTCTGGTTTCCATTGATCGCGATATCGAGGTCGATGGTGCTTGCAGCGACCACCACGTTGTAATAGCCGGTGTCTGCACCACATTCATTGGTTGCGATCAGCCTTACGTAGAAAGTATCCTGTTGACCGGTATTGAAAGTATGCTGAACCGGGCTGGTATTATTTGTGAATACCGATCCGCTGCCATCTCCGAAATTCCATTCAAAGGTCATGTTCTTTCCGAGCGAGATGTTGGTAAAGGTGACCAGCATCGGCGAACATCCGTAAGTTTTATCTGGTGTAATAATAGCCTTTGGCTTCGACTTCACCCTTATATCTACTGTTTTCGTGATGGTGTCGCACTGGGTAAACGCAGTGAGTGACACGTGGTAAACGGTGTCGCCTGCCATCGGGTTGGGCTGGAAAACAACGCTGCCTGGTTGAACGGCGGTTGAGCTGAGCCCGTTACCGAAATCCCAGTTGTAACTGAAACTACCCGGTAAGGGTGTGGTATTGGTGAAGCTGACGGTGAGTGGACCGCAGCCCATCGTATCACTGGCTGTGAAATTCGTAACCGGTTTGGGGATAGTGAAAAACCAGGTGGCAGCGCTGTCGTTCTTACAACCAAAAAGGCTTATGGTTCGCAGCTTGATGAATACCGAATCACCCGGGTTGTTGATCGTGTAACCCGGGAAGGTAGTGCCTGTGCCGATCAGTACGCCATTCGCATACCATTCATAGCTACCGTTTCTTGTGGGGTGGAGGATCGGTTGAATCACCGTACTATCGATCACGAAAGGCGCGCAGTTCTGTGAAGGACTATACGTGAATTCCGCGAGCGCGTCGGGGTTCACTATTACCTCTACCATTGCCCTTGACCCTTCACATCCCAGCGAAGTTACCTGGCTTACCCAGTAAGCGGTAACGCCGGCAACAGCTGTAGAAGGCGTGGGTGCTGTTACAGAGCCTACGCCGCCCGTGGCGCTGTTATACCAGCGAAGCGTATTACCCGGTGCAGGTGTCGCGGTCAACGGAACAGAAGCCGCGTTGATACAATAGTTCACCGGTGAACTGGCTGAAGGTGGTGCCGGCAGGTCTGTAACGGTTGCGGTGACGGTGGTTGCCGGCGATACGCAATTGTTGAGTGTAGCCGTTACGGTATAGGTGCCGGAGTTCACACTGCTGGCATTGATGATGTTCGGGTTCTGAAGATTACTGCTGAATCCTGCAGGCCCCGACCAGGTGTATATAATCGCTCCGGGAGTAGTAGTAGAAGCAGTGAATGAAAGTGTTTCACCACTGCAGACAGGACTGTTGCTGCCTGCTACCGGCGTAGCTGGCGGGTTGGGGTCAACCAGCGTGAAGGGTCCAACGGTGTTGGAAGCACAGCCCGCAGTTGTGATAACCCGGATATTCGCGTAGTTGCCTGCGCTGAGATTCGGTATCGTCAATACGCCGGATGCATCAGACGTAATTGTTGCGGTAACCGGGTTGCCGTTCCGCGTATAATTCACGGTATAGGCGGTGGAAGCTGCGAGGCCTGTCAACACGATACTTCCTGTTGAAGAAAGACACTGCGTAGGATTGGTGAAGGAAGGGTTGACGATTACCGGAGTGGGGTTTACCACTACCGTGGTAGTTCCTGGTGCGGAGATACAACTGCCCGTCGTTGAAGTGGCGGTCACGTTGTAGCTGCCATTCGCGGCAGTGGTTGCTCCGATGATGGCAGGGTTCTGCAAGCTGCTTGCAAAACCGTTTGGACCGGTCCAGCTCCAGGTTACCGCACCTGCAAATGTTGTGGAAGCGGTCAGTTGAAGCGTGCTGTCTGCACACACAGGACCATTGTTTCCGGCGACCGGCGTTGCGGGTGTTTCATGCACCAGCACATTAACTGTTGCTGCAGGAGATACGCAACCATTCAGCGAAGCGGTGACGCTGTATGTTCCGTTTGCTGCAAGGGTAACGCCCGCAATCGTCGGGTTTTGCTGGGTACTTGTGAACCCGTTGGGGCCACTCCAGGTATAAGTGATGGCGCCGACTGATGAGGTGGCTGCCGTGAGGTTAAGACTGGCTCCGGTACACAAAGGCGCATTACTTCCTGCAGTAGGTGTTGCAGGCGGGTTGGGATCGGTGAGCGTAACAGGCCCCACCGTGTTTGACGGACAGTTAGACAAGACAACCCGGATATTAGAGTAAACGCCTGAAAGAAGATTTTGTATAATAACCGAACCGCCGGCATCCGAGGTGAGGCTGGCAACCTGCGGATTCCCATTATGCGCATACAGTACGGTATAGGTGGTTGAGGGCGTAAGGCCGTTAATAGTTATTGTTCCTGTCGGCGTGTTGCAATTTGTTGGATTGGTGAATGAAGTTGTTGTGATGACAGGTGTGGGATTGATCACAACAACGGTGCTTCCCGGAGCGGAAGGACAGTTACCTGTTGTTGCAGTTGCAACCACATTATAGGTTCCGGCTGCTGCAGTCGTAATGTTGGGTACTGATGGATTCTGGACGATGCTGGTAAAACCATTCGGACCGGTCCATGACCATGTCATTGTTCCTGCAGTAGTCGTCGTTGCGGTGAGGAAGAGTGTACTGTCTGTACACACCGGTGTATTGCTTCCGGCAGCAGGTGTTGCCGGCGTTTGATTCACCACTACGTTCACGGTACCGGCATTCGAAGTACAGCTGTTGATAGTTACTGTAACTGTATACGTTCCGGTTGCTGCCGTAGTTGCATTCGTGATCGCCGGGTTCTGATCTGTGCTCACAAATCCATTGGGTCCGCTCCACGACCAGGTGGCTGTTCCCGGTGTAGTGGTCGTTGCGTTCAGCTGAAGTGTATTGCCACTGCATACAGGCCCGTTGCTGGTTGCGACCGGTGTGGATGGCGGGTTTGGATCGACTAAGGTGAAAGGCCCAACAATGTTGGAAGTACATCCATTCAGCGTGACAAAAATATTCGTATAGGTGCCTGCAGGTAAATTCGGTATTACCAGCACACCGCCTGCATCTGAGTTCAGGGTGATATTCTGTGTGGTGCTTCCCTGGGTGTATTGCACGCCATAAGCTGAAGAAGCGATCAGTCCCGTCAGGGTGATGGAGCCCGTTGCACTTGCGCAGTTCGTTGGATTGCTTGCGGAGCTTCCTGCGATATTCGGCGTCGGGTTGATGACCACGGTGGTAGTGCCGGGGGCAGACGGGCAGGAACCCACGGTAGTTGTGGCAACCACAGTGTAGGTTCCGGCAGCAGCAGTGGTTACATTGGAGATACCGGGGTTTTGTTGTGCGTTGGTAAATCCATTCGGTCCGCTCCAGCTATACGTCACGCCCGGAGATGGTGTGCTGGCGGTTAGGTTCAGCGTATTTCCGCTGCAGACGGGCGAGTTACTTCCGGCGGTTGGAGCTACAGGCGTCGGGTGTATGGTTACGTCCACTGTTCCGGCAGCGGAGGTACATCCATTC
Source organism: Chitinophagaceae bacterium (assembly GCA_036375835.1). GTDB lineage: Bacteria > Bacteroidota > Bacteroidia > Chitinophagales > Chitinophagaceae > JAEZDC01. The sequence goes on from DASVBM010000107.1 coordinate 10,027, forward strand.
AGTGTTGCAGTTACGCTGTAAGTTCCGCCTGCGGCAACGGTGGCGTTAGTGATCGATGGATTCTGCTGGGTACTGATAAACCCGTTTGGTCCGCTCCAGTTATATGCCACTCCGGGTGTAGCAGAATTAGCAGTAAGCGTCAGGGTGTTGCCGCTGCAGATCGGACCATTGCTTCCGGCGAGTGGTGTAGCCGGCGGTGTGGGGTCTGACAGTGTGAAAGGTCCCACCACATTCGAAGGACAGTTATTCAGTTCCACCCAAAGGTTTGTATAGGAACCCGCGGGAAGGTTGGGGATCACAAGGGATCCGCTGGCATCTGTTGAGATCGTTGCGGTTTGCGGATTGCCATTTTGCGTGTAGTGAACGATGTAAGCGGTGGAAGCCGCCAGCCCGTTCAGTTGGATGCTGCCGGTGGTGCTGGCGCAATTTGCCGGGTTATTGACTGTTCCGCTGCTGATGTTGGGAGTCGGGTTCACGATCACCACTGCCGATCCGGTAGCTGAAGCGCAGGATCCCAGGGTTGCCGTAACCGTATATGTTCCGCCATCCGCGGTTGTTGCGTTGCTGATCGACGGATTTTGTTGATTACTGGTGAACCCATTCGGCCCTGTCCAGCTATAGTTGATCGCTCCTGCAGTAGTGGTGGAAGCGGTAAGGTTGATGGTATTGCCTGAGCAGACCGGGGAGTTGCTTGCTGCAACAGGGGTAACCGGGGTTTCATTCACCGTTACCGTTGTGTTGCCGGCCGCGGACGTACAACCGTTGATGGTAACGGTAACCTGGTAGGTTCCGGTGGCTGCTGTAGGGGCATTGCTGATCGAAGGGTTCTGTGTATTGCTCGTGAAGCCATTCGGTCCGCTCCAGTTCCATGTTGCAGCACCCGGGCTGGTGGTAGAGGCATTGAGGTTGACAGTGGCGCCGCTGCAGACCGGCGAATTACTGCCGGCCACAGGTGTAGCCGGTGGTGTCGGGTCGGCCAGTGTAAACGGACCCACGATATTCGAGGTACAACCGTTCAGCGTTACCCTGATGTTCGAGTAAACGCCGGCAACAAGGTTGGGTATCACCAGCACGCCGCTTCCGTTTGTGCTCAGCGAGACAGGTGTGGCCGGGTTGCCGTTAAAATCGTAATTCACCGTATAGGTGGTGGTGGCGGTGAGGCCGTTTAATGTGATGGACCCTGTGGCGGTAGAACAGTTCGTTGGGTTGGCTGATGCGGTACTGCCGATCACCGGGGTTGGATTCACCACTACCGTAGTTGTGCCGGCTGCCGAGACGCAGCTTCCCAGTGTTGCGGTAACCGAATAGGTTCCCGCTTCAGCGGTAGTAATATTGCTCAGTGTGGGGTTTTGCTGTGTGCTGGTAAAACCATTGGGTCCTGTCCAGCTATAACTTACCCCGCCGGTGGCTGAACTGGCGGTGAGGTTCAATGTTGCATCGGTACAAAGCGGCCCGTTGTTTCCTGCGACCGGAGTAGCGGGAGTGGGGTTGATCAATACACTTACCGTACCTGCGGCAGAGGTACAGTTATTAATCGTGACGGTTACATTATAGGTTCCGGTTGCAGCAGTGGTAACACTGGTGATGGAAGGATTCTGCTGGCTGCTGCTGAATCCATTCGGTCCGCTCCAGGTATAGCTGGCTACGCCCGGCGAGCTGGTGCTGGCGGTAAGGTTAAGTGTATTCCCACTACAGATCGGCGAGTTGCTTCCGGCAACCGGGGCGTTCGGCGCAGAAGGATCAGAAAGTGTGACCGGACCCTGTGCATTGGAAACGCAGCCATTGATGGTTACCGTGATGTTGTTATAAACGCCTGCGGCCAGGCCGGGTATGGTCAGTGCGCCGCTGCCATCGGTGGTGAGCGATACAGGTGTGGCCGGATTGCCGTTGAAGGTATAGTTGACAGTGTATGTTGTGTTATTGGAGAGCCCTGTCAAACTGATCGCTCCGTTTGCAGCACCACAACTGGTTGGATTCGTTCCCGACGCAGCACCAATCGACGGCGCAGGATTCACAACCACAACAGTATTGGCCGGGGCAGAATTACATCCGCCTGATGTTACCACGAGCGTGTAGGTACCCGCGTTGGCCGGTATGGCGGATGCGATAACGGGGTTCTGCTGGCTGCTGGTGAATCCATTCGGACCTGTCCATGCGTAAGTAGCACCGCCATTTGATGAAATACCAGTGAGGTTGATGGATGTGCCTGCGCAAACCGGGGTGTTACTGGAGGCTGCTGCATCCACCGCTGGCCTTACGATGACCAGTACCTGTTTTGTTTCGCCGGTGCAGACGGGGCTGCCCGGATTATATACCGTGATGGTATAAGTCAATGTTACATCGGTAGTGCCGTTATTCGTAAGCGTATTTACGATCGATGATGTGGCAACCGGTGTTGCCTGGTTGGTCTGGCCGTTCACTGTTCCGCCCGACATCGAAGTTGACCAGGTGAACTGGGCGCCTGCAACGGTAGGGGTGAGGTTCACGGTGAACTGCTGGCCACTGCATATGATAGGCGCCGAAGCTGCGGCAGTAAAGTTGGGAAT
>DASVBM010000272.1:0-5545 GCA_036375835.1 Chitinophagaceae bacterium
GCAGTGCAGAACAATTTCGACGAGGTAGTAGAGATCAACATGCGGTATGGAAACCCTTCCACCGAAAACGTCTTACGTAAACTGCATACCGATATTCCCGGGCTGAAGGAGGTGGTTTTGTTTCCGCTATACCCGCACTACGCGATGTCGAGTTACGAAACAGCGGTTCAACAGGTGAAGGACATTCATCGCCACCGGAAATATCCATCGAAACTCACAATCATCCGTCCGTATTATAATGAACCATTATATATCGATGCGTTAACTGAAAGCATCCGACCGTTCACGGATCAGGCTTTTGACAAACTCCTGTTCAGTTATCATGGTGTACCCGAACGCCATATATACAAAGGTGACGTGACCGGCTGCCACTGCCTGAAGGTGGACAATTGCTGCGCCACACCTTCACCGGCACATGAGTTCTGTTACCGTCACCAGTGTTTTGTGACCACTGAGCTGGTAGTGGACAGGTTGAATATTCCGCGCGGGAAAACAGAGCTTACATTTCAGTCACGGCTCGGAAGGGATCCCTGGTTAACACCATATACTGCCGCGCGGCTGGCGCAGTTGCCCGGGGAAGGAGTGAAGAAACTGCTGGTGGCATGCCCGGCATTTGTAAGCGATTGCCTGGAGACACTCGAGGAAATAGCCGTTGAAGGGAAACATATTTTCATGGAGGCCGGCGGCGAGTCGTTTACGATGATTCCCTGCCTGAACACGCAGCCCGCCTGGGTGCAGGCGATCACCGGCTGGCTCAGAGAATATTTCAATGGAAACGACCGGATGGTGTTCAAAAACTGAGCATGGAGAGTTATCAATACATAAAGGCGCTGCACATCATCTTCATGGTAACCTGGTTTGCCGGGATGTTTTACGTTCCCCGGTTGTTTATTTACAATACTGAAGCAAACGATCAGGAGCCCGTCGTTCGCGCTGCCTTACAAAAGCAGTTTGGGGTGATGATGAAACGCCTCTGGTATGGTATCACCTGGCCTTCCGCTATACTCACACTGATCTTCGGTCCCTGGATGTGGTACCTGTATAGTGGTTTTGCCCTGCCGCAATGGCTATTCATTAAACTGGTTTTTGTTGTGGCGCTCTACCTGTATCACTACAGCCTGCACCGCATGCTGAAACAGCAACTGAAAGGTGAGTTTCGCTACAGTTCGCAGAAACTCCGCATTTGGAATGAGGTGGCTACTATTTTCCTGGTAGCTATTGTAATGCTGGCAAGTGTGAAGCAGAGCATAAGCCTTGTGTGGGGACTGGTTGGGCTGATCGCATTTATCATCATCCTCATGAGCGCGATAAAGATCTACAAAAATCTGCGTACCCGTCGTTAAACCGCGCGGCTGAATTGTTTCTGCTGGTGCACTGCTTCGTCGCGCAGCAGGTGCAGGTCGAATGATTTACAGATGTTCCGGATAAAATGCCTGCCCAGGTCGGTGACCGTCACATGGGTTTCATTCCAGGTTACAAGATGGTCTTCCTGTAATTTCCGGAGTTGCGGAAATACGAGTTCCTCCAGCAGTTCGCGATCCTGCAGGTGAAAGCGCGTCTTCGACTGGCAGCTGATATCGAGAATATAATTCCGGAATGAGCTGTCTTCATTGTTCAGGAAGTGACCCTTCGCCACCGCCAGTTCGTTAAACCCGATGCTCTGGTAATAATCGCCGAGGGTCTTGTGATTTTGCGCAAAGGCAATTCCGGCATCGCTGATACTCGACACACCGAGCCCCAGCAGCATACTCGAATGTTGTGTGGTATAACCCATGAAATTGCGGTGCAGCCAGCCTTCTTTCCAGGCCTTATAAAGATCATCGTCAGGCAGGGCGAAATGATCCATGCCGATATCGCAGTAACCGTTTTCGATGAAAAGGCGTTTCCCGGTACTGTACAGCTCCATTTTCAATGCTGCATCCGGCAGGTCGTTCTCATCGAACAGCCGTTGTGCCTTGCTGGTCCAGGGTACGTGCGCGTAGCTGTAGAATGCGATCCGGTCCGGCTGCAGGGTGATAGTTTGCTCTATCGTACGGATGATTGATTCTTTAGTTTGCAGTGGTAAACCGTAGATCAGGTCGAAGTTGATAGACCGGTAACCGATCTCCCTCGCGTTTTTCACTGCGTTCGCCACATTTTCAAAAGGCTGGATGCGATTGATCACCCGCTGCACTTTGGGATCATGGTCCTGCACACCGAAGCTCACCCTGCGGAAACCGATATCATACAATACCTGCAGGTGTTCGCGGGTCGTGTTGTTCGGATGCCCTTCAAAGCTGAATTCGTGGTGGGGATGGATGATTGTTCCTTCCAGTATCCTGTCCAGCAAGAGCTTCAGGTTAGCCGGTGAAAAGAACGTAGGGGTACCGCCCCCGAGGTGAAGTTCACGGATCAGCGGCTGATCGTCCATGAATTCCCTGTAGAGCTGCCATTCTTTCACAACTGCTTCTATGTACTCTTCCTCTACGCTGTGGTTAGTGGTAATCTTCTTATTGCATCCGCAATAGGTGCAAAGTACTTCGCAGAAAGGCAGGTGGATATATAAACTGATGCCATCCGTATTGTTTGCGATGGCGGACTGCCGCTGAACAACTGACTTCCATTCGGTAACATCAATCCGGTTATTCCAATAGGGTACAGTGGGATAACTGGTATACCTTGGAACGGGCACATTGTATTTCTGCAGCAGCGATGAGGGTATCACAGGGCAAAATTATTTTCAGCAGCACCCGCAGAACATGACTGCAATCAGTTTAAACGCTCCGGATTGTTATATTTCTGTCAGAAATCAGCAGCGAATCGTAATCCGGGTGGCGTCAAAACAGAACCGGCAAACCTGGCAGTGTGGTCTGCTTCCTGCCATCAATCAATACCAGGAATAAAAAACGGCAGGTGTTTCCCGCCGTTTTTTTATGATCATTATGCTTATTTCAGGGTTTCATCCAGCCATTTATAGAATTCACGCTGCCATACCAACGCGTTTTGTGGAGCCAGAACCCAGTGGTTCTCTTCAGGGAAGTACAGGAACCTGCTTTTTATGCCGCGTAGTTGGGCAGCGGTAAAGGCCTGCATGCTTTGTTCTACCGGCACACGATAATCGCGGCCACCATGCACGATCATGATCGGCGTATTCCATTTCTCCACAAGGTTACTCGGGCTTGCGGCGAATGAACGCTGTGCCACCGCATTCTTCTTATCCCAGTAAGGGCCGCCTTTTTCCCAGTTTTCAAAGAACATTTCTTCGGTGGAGGCATACATGCTGCGGAAATCGTAGATGCCGTCGTGGGAGATGAATGTTTTGAAGCGATTGTTGTGAATGCCCGCCAGCGCAAAAACGGAATAACCACCAAAACTCGCGCCCACACAACCGATCCTGGTTTTATCAACGTAAGGCTCTTTGCTTACCGCGTCTATCGCGCTGAGATAGTCTTTCAGTACCTGGCCGCCCCAGTCTTTTGATACCTGCTCGTTCCATTTAGTTCCAAAGCCCGGCATGCCGCGGCGCGCGGGATACACCACGATATAATCGTTCGACGCCATCAGTGACGGGTTCCAGCGGAAAGAATAGGATTGTGTTACCGGTGACTGCGGGCCGCCCTGGCAGAGTAGCAGCGTGCGGTATTTCATCTTCGGGTTAAACCCCGGCGGATACACTACCCACACCAGCATTTTTTTATTATCGGTAGTAGTGACCCACCTGCGTTCCGTGCGTGGCAATGAAATGCTGTTGTAGATCGCGTCGTTCACATGGGTCAGCTGTTTCATTTCCCCTGACCGGGTGTTAATGCTATAGACTTCCGCGGCGTGATTGAAATCGGTGCGGGTAACGTAGAGTTGATCGCCATCCTGCCCCAGCATATTATTAATATCGAAATCGCCTTTCGAGATCTGCCTAACCTCCGGCAGCTTCATGGTGTTGCCTGTATAATCCACCTCAAACAACATCATGGTTCCGTTTACCGGCGCCAGGAAATACAGGTTGCGCCCATCCTCGCTCCAGCGGAATCCTTCCACATGTATATCATCGCGATGCCCGGTAAGATTTACCAGGTTGCCCATGGGAGTCATCGCTACCAGGTCCTGCTTGTCTGCTTCATAGCCATCGCGCTTCATCTGCATCCAGGCCAGTATGCCTGTTTTGCTGTAAGCGGGGCTTACGTCATACCCTTTATTTGTTTCAGTTAGATTGCGCGTGGTACCGTTGGCAAGGTCATATTCGTAGAGGTCTGTATTCGTGCTGACAGCGTATGCGGTACCAAATTTTTTCTTGGTAACATACACCACCTTTTTACCATCAGGGCTCCAGGTATAGTCCTCACTTCCGCCGAAAGGCTTCTGAGGACAATCAAAGGGTTCGCCCGCCATCAGGTCTTTGGCCTCACCTTTCACTCCATTGTTATATGGTGCAAGGAAAACGTGGCCGAATTTCCCATCCTCCCATTCATCCCAGTGGCGGTAATTGAGATAATCATAGATCTGCACGTTCGACTTCTGCAGTTCGGGATAGAAGTCTTTGCCGAAAACGTTTTTCAGCTTCACTTCTTCCGTGTATATGATCCGGGTGCCGTCGGGAGATATTTTAGGGTCACCTGTAGCGCTGTCTGCATTTGTGATCACCACCGGTTCACCTCCCTTCAGCGGCAATGCAAACACCTGTCGCCTGCTTTTGTTTTCCTGCATATCCGGCGTGCTCACACTGTATACAACGTATTGTTTGTCTTTCGACAAGCCAATGCCCGAAACCCTGCCCAGCTTCAGCATTAACTCCGGCGTCATCCGTTCCTGCGCGGACAGCTGGGTGATGAACAATACAGCAGCAAATAAAAAGATTGGTTTCATGAATGCTTTTTTTGAGTCAGCAAATGTACAGCAGCTGTGGCTACCACGATGAATAGCTTAATCCTCGATATTTGCGGGGCTATGGTGGCAGCGTATAATTTTTTAGCGAGCTGGCAACTGTTCCCGGAAAAAGGCGTGTATGGGCACGGGGAAAGACCCAAAAGTGGCATTTACCGCGTGGAAGCTGGGAAGGAAGACAAGACGCTGGTGATCCACCACAACTGGGTTACACTGGAGAACCAGGCATTCGCGGCGAACTACGCGGTGAATGCCGACGGTGGCATACACGCGTTCGAAAACGAAGCACTTGCCGACCAGGCGCAGGTGGAATTTCCAGACAGTATCAGTTTCGCGATTCATTTTTACCGCGGCGGCCAGGTAGTGCTGCACGTGCTGCACGAGATCCTGCCCAATGGTTACCTGCGCATTACCCAGCAGGGCTTTACCGCCGGGGGCGAAAGCTATACCAACACGGAAATTTACCACAAGCAGATGAGCGTTCTGCCTTACTCCGCCTCTGTGGCGGGCGCCGTGATCAGGGCAAATGAGGAAGGTGTGATCAAACACAAAGCACTCACAGCCATGGAAGAGCAGACGAATATGCAGCTTGACCAGATCCGGCGGCAGATAGAGTTGCTGGCTTTGCAGGCACAGGAGATACAGAAGCGGAAAGAGCTGTCGATGATGATCTATGAAGCAAGGCTTT
>DASVBM010000180.1:0-11227 GCA_036375835.1 Chitinophagaceae bacterium
GTTAATCATCAGGTCGCGGTAGTTCTCCGCGAGGTCAGCCGCCTGGACGATGTGATCGTGGACGTCTTTGAAATATTTGGTTGTACGTTCACCGATGAGGTCCGACTCACTCTTGATGATGTTATAAAGCAGGTCTCTTACGGGAGTGGCATTTCGTTTTAATACAATAAGTTCTTTACGGATGCTGTTGATCTTTGCAAGAGACCGCGTATTGCTTTTGCGGATGATTTCTTCTTCCAGTTGTTCCATTCGCTCCCCCAGTAATTCCATCACTTCAAAATAATGGTCGACAATAGTGTCGAGCAGAACGTAGCAGAGATAATCGGGCCCGCTGTTGCGGAGTTTGCTGTTATTTACCCGCAGCTTATCCCGGACCGAATTGAATACATCGCGCTGCGCGTCATCCTGGAAAGAGATCACGAAATTTTTACCGAGTACGATACTCACCTGTTCGGTTTCCACAGCTACTTTCTGCCTGTTAAAATAAAGCATGTTCAGCAGGCAGAATAGTACATTGTCTATCTCATCCATCTTCGGACGTTGCTCCACACTCAGAACGTCCTCCACGATCAGCGCGTGGATTCCAAAATGCCGGCTAATCTCTTCCACGTCCGCTTTACGCAACCCGCCGATATTAATCCAACTAAGCCGGTCACTTTCAAATAGCGGAAACGTTTCCCGGACAGACGCAGGTTCCCAGACTTTCAGGCTGGTTGAGTCATATTCAAAAACTTCAATATGCATATGCGCGCTGTCCTCACGTACCGGCAGTACGGTAGGATTCATATGGAAGATCTCTTTCGTTCTCCCTGTATTAAAATGCGGTAATAAAAAATTAAGGTAGCGTCGGGTTCGCATAGCTGAAAGTTAGTAATACAGCCTGGGAAAAAAAATTTTTGCGTTTACACAAATTACTGATCGATAAATTCTTAGTAAGAAATATGGTGAATTCGGAGGCAAAACCTGTCTCGCTGGCACAGTTTTCGGTTTTAAGCTGCCGTTAATCATTAAACACCACTTTTAAAGCCAACGATCTATGAAAGGACTTATCAGGAAAGCTACCGCGCTGGCAGTTGCCGCGCTGGTAATGACAACAGTAAACGCACAGGTAAAAGTTGGCAGCACCGTCAATGCTGCAACAAAAGTTAACGCCAATACCACTAAGGTTACCAATGCCGCCACCGGAGCTACCAAAGCAACCGCTAACGTGGTGAAAACAACAACCAAAGCTACCACGACAGCGGTGAAGCAAACCACTAACGCCGCTACGAACGCAGCAAAGAACACCAGGGTGAAGGCGGGTACTTCAACCGAAATAAAAACAACCGGCTCCGCAACTGCTGAAGACAAGGGGAGTTCCACAGCTGCTGGCAGTGAGGGCGAACTGAAGGCAGATGCCGCCGTTGAAGCTGACGGAAGCAAGGCTGGCGGTAAAGCTGAAGAAGTAAAGGAAGTAGTAGTAAGCGAAGCACAGTCAATCAAGGAGCGCGCAAAGGAAGAAAGAAAGGACGTGAAGCCCGGGCTCAATATTAGCAACCGCACAGAAGCCGCAGGTTCATCTGAAACAGAAGCCGGGGAAGGCGTAAAGAGCAAGGGTAAGGCTGGCGTCACTTCGGAAACAGAAATTAAGGCCGATGGGAAACCCGTTAAGGATAAAGCAGAAAAAGTGAATAAGGAAGGAAAAGAGAAGACTGAGAAAGTTAAGGAGAAAGTGAAGTCCCAGAAGATCGAGCCGGTGAAGGCTGAAGCAAAGGCTGAAGCAAAAGGAAAAGTGGCTGCAGGAAAGCAATAATGAACAGGACAGTCGATAAAGGAGTTGCGATCGTCGATTGCAGCTCCTTTTTTTAAACCCTTGTGATATGAAGAAGCTATATCTAATGTTGCTGTTGCTGCCGCTGGTCGCGCAGGCACAGCAGGATACCACAGAAAAGAAAAACGAATTCAGCGGAAGCATTAATTACCAGTCAAGGCTACATTATTTCGGGAGAACAGACAGCGCACGTAGCAGTGGGTTGTTCCCTTTACTTGGATATACCTTTAAGAACGGTATATATGGGCAGCTCACCGCGGTATTCGTGAAGAATCCATCTACTCCGTACAATTATACCGGGGGATCCGCGGAGGCCGGATACCGTTTCGAAGGAAAGAAGTTTGAAGGCAACCTGTTTGTTTCGAAATTTTTTTACAGCGAAGAAAGTCCACTGGTACAATCTGCGCTAAAGGCGCAGACTGGTCTGAACCTGAGCTTGAAAAACAAATACGTAAACCTGAACGGAGGGGTGGACCTGAAGTTTAGTGACCAGACCGACTTCGGCGTTACACTCGGGCTTGACCATTTATTTGCCATGCCAATCAAGGGGTGGGACAATTCAGCGATTGCCATCATGCCTTCCGCCACTCTTAACGCCGGCACGCAGCGATTTACCAATAGCTATATAAAACGCGGTAATTTCCTGGGCATTCCCATGAGCCAGGAGAAGACCGAACAGGTAGAAAAGTTCAGCGTACTGGCTTACGAGTTTTCCGCGCCGCTGGTTCTGGTATCCGGGAAATTCAATGGGTATGTGATACCGTCATTTGTAGTCCCTCAGAACCTGATGGACGAGGAGCAGGGTGAACCGATGTTTTATGTAACCCTGGGACTTGGCTTCCGGTTGTGAACACCCTGGTTGTGAACACCAGAATGTTTTCGATAAGCGAAATATCGGCCCGGTTAACATTTCGCTGCCATATTTACCCGGCCCATTTGGTTATTTTTGCCTTCAAAACCTGAGCGTATGATCAAGACCGGCAATCCCGTGATCAGCATCTACACCGAGATGACTCCCAACCCGGAGACCATGAAGTTTGTAGCGAACAAGCTATTGTATCCTGGTAAGAGCATTGATTTCCCGGATGAGACGGTGGCAGGACCTTCGCCACTGGCCAGGGAACTTTTCAGCTTCCCATTCATCAGGAGCGTTTTTATCGCCAGCAATTTCGTGACGCTGACGAAGACTGTGGATACCGATGACTGGCACGACGTGATCCCAACGATCAAACAGTTTCTCAAAGATTACCTGGAAGAAGGAAAACCAGTTGTAAACGAGGAAGAAGTGGCTGCCATGAAGCAGCAGGCTTCGAATACGGTTACTGCCGATGATAATGATATAGTTAAGCGGATCAAGGAGTTGTTGGACAATTATGTAAAGCCCGCGGTTGAGATGGATGGCGGCGCCATCCAGTTTAAGAGCTATCAGGACGGAGTGGTTAACCTTATGCTACAGGGTAGCTGCAGTGGTTGTCCTTCATCGATGATCACGCTCAAGGCTGGAATTGAAGGAATGATGAAGCGTATGATCCCCGAGGTAAAAGAAGTGGTTGCTGAGGCAGAATAACGAATCACTATAAAAATTGCTTAAACGCCGGAGGTTCAAAACCTCCGGCGTTTTTCGTTGTGTCGAATTCCGTACTTTTAGCGACTTTCAAAAAACTCCATATGCTAACAATTCTACGTGGCGGCTTGACTCTTGTGTTTTCTGCCCTGGTTTTTACTTCTATTAGTGCTCAGAATTCGTTCTGGCAGGATGTGCCTGCCTCTGAGTTTACCAACACTCCTTCGCAAAAGCGGCTGATCAGGCCGGTAGAAGCGAGGACAATGAAATTGAATACTGCTGCTATGCTGGCTGCCCTGCAAACAGCTCCAATGGAGTTCACTGCAGCTGCTTCAGCGAATCCGCTGATTATTTCTTTACCGGACGCGGAAGGAAGGTTCCTGCGCTACGCTATCGTTCAGTCCGTCATGATGGAGCCTGAATTACAGGCCAAGTTTCCAAACATCCGCACCTATAGTGGCTATGGCATCGACCAACCGGGCGCAACTGTAAAACTGGACTGGACTGAATTCGGGTTCCATGCACAGGTTCGGGAGGCCGGTACTAATAATCCACTGTTCATCGATCCTTATGCCGATGGCGAGACTACTCAATATAATGTTTACCGTAAGTCGGATCTTCCCGCGAAGCAACAATTAGAAGTTGGCGTGCTGGAGCAGGAAATACAAAGTCTTAGCGGGCTTGCCCAGAAGACCAATGCAGGTGTTTGCCTGGGGGCACAGCTGAAGACCTATAGGCTGGCTGTTGCCTGTACCGGCGAATATGCCGCCGCGGTAGGAGGCACAACAGTAGCACTGGCGCTTTCCAAGATCACCACCACCGTAAACCGTGTAAATGGCATCTTCGAGACAGAACTCTCTATTCGCCTCACCCTTATCGGGAACAATAACCTGATTGTTTATACAGACGCTACAACCGATCCTTTCACCGGTAATAATAATTCGAACATCCTGATCAACGAGAGCCAGACGGTAATCGACGCGAATATCGGCAACGGCGCATACGATATCGGACACACCTTCAGTACCGGTGCGGGTGGACTGGCGCAATCGCCGGCAGTATGCTGGACAGGAAGCAAGGCCCGCGGTGTTACCGGCAGCGCAAATCCTACCGGCGATGCATATGACGTGGATTTTGTAGCACATGAAATGGGCCACCAGTTTGGCGGCAGTCATAGCTTCAACGCTGTTTCAGGTGGATGCGGTGGTGGTAACCGCAATGGCAGCACCTCGGTTGAACCCGGAAGCGGAATTACCATTATGGGCTACGCAGGCCTTTGTAATGATGCCTCGAACACAAATAACCTTGCAAATAACAGTATACCTTATTTCCACGCGATCAGCCAGAACCAGATCGGTACGTATGTGATCTCAGGTAACGGTAACACCTGTGGTACCGCTACAAATACCGGCAATGTTATTCCAACGGTAAATGCAGGTGCGGACTATACTATCCCGGTTTCAACGCCGTTTACGCTTAGTGGTTCGGCTACGGATGCCAATACTTCCGAAGTGCTTACTTATAGTTGGGAAGAGATTGATAATGGTGTTGCGGGCAACTGGAATTCCGGAAATAAACCATTCTTCCGTTCGTTTGCACCAACTCTTTCTTCTTCAAGGACATTCCCGAAGATGTCTGACATACTCACGAACACACAGACGATTGGTGAGTTTCTCCCAACTACCGCGCAGGCGCTCAACTTTCGTCTTACCGCCCGAGACAACAGGCCCGGCGGATCAGGTATTTGTTCAGACGATATGAGCGTAACAGTTGATGCTACCGCGGGCCCTTTCACGGTTACATCTCAAAGCACGGCAACCAGTTTAACTGCTAATGGTACGAACACAATGAACATTACCTGGAACGTTGCATCTACCAATATTGCACCGGTAAATGCTACGAATGTCTCCATTCTTTTTTCTGCAGATGGAGGAATAAGATTCCCGTATACGCTTGTAGCTTCCACTGCAAATGATGGCAGTGAAACCATTGTCGTTCCCTCTATCAAAACAAGCAACGGGCGGATCATGGTAAAACCGGTAGGTAACATTTTCTTTAATGTGAACACAGGCACAATCACGATCTCAACGAGCTGTGCCGCTGAAGGAGCCAGCGTGACACCGAACACAACCGTTACTGCGCAGTACGGCAATGCAGCATTAAATCTCGGGCTTGCGCCTCAGTATGCTACCCCGTTCGCGCCATCCGGCCAGATTACCACATCGGACCCGGCTACCAACTTAACGGCTATGACCAACGGTACCTGCACCAATTATTCTAATAAGTTTAATTACGACCAGCATACCTTCACGCCATCCGTAACGGGCACATACACGATCCAGCGCACCGGATCCGGATCCGTTTTCAATATTTACCAGACAACGTTCACTCCAGGAAGCGGATGTACCAATTTAGTGGTATCGAATTTTGAGACCAGCCTCGGTACCAGCGCCAGCGTGAATGTAAGTCTGACTGCCGGAACAACCTACGTACTGGTGATCGGCATGTATGGCCCGGATGCGGCAACCTCGAGCGCCAGCCTGCCATTCAACTACTCATTTGCAGTAACTGCCACTCCTCCCGGCGGTGCGTTATATAGTGGCGCAGCATTGTATGCAGACCCAGGTGCCGGCTTTAGCTACACCTACGTAATTGTAAACAATGCAACAGGCAATATTGTGTCTATTGGGCCTTCCGATTTATCTAACGGAAGCAACTATCCCCCAGGTCAATATACCGTTTACGGGCTCTCCTATTCTAATACCATTTCCAACCTGAACAGCTATGTTGGTGGAAGCCTCACTGCATTACTGACGCAGATCCAGAATAATCCTGCAACGTTCTGCGCGAACCTCAGCAAGAACAGTGTTACTGTAAACGTAACCGGAACATTCCCTGTTCAGTTTACCAGTCTCCGCGCACGTAAACAGGGGGAGATTGTGGCACTTGATTGGGGTACGCTTACAGAGCAAAACAACAGCCATTTCGTTGTTGAGCGCTCAGCCAATGGTGCAAACTTCAAGGAACTCGGCACAGTGAAAGCTGCGGGCTTCAGCAATAGCCTGAAAACGTACTATTTCAATGACATCACTCCTTTGCCTGACTGGAACTACTACCGCATCCGGCAGGTTGATTTCGACAGCAAGTTCTCTTACAGCAATATTGCGGCGGTAAACTTCGAAAAGGACGGCTCTTTGATTGTGATTTACCCGAACCCCGCCAGGGATGTACTGAACATCGAATACACCAGTATGGCTGCAGGCAAACTGCAGTTACAGGTGATCGACAGTAAAGGTTCAGTGGTTGTAAAGAAAGATATGACGGTAACCGCCGGAAAGAACCTGGAAAGCATCAATGTGTCCACCCTTAGTCAGGGCATGTATATACTGCGCTACCAGGATAATGCTGGCAATGTGTCTTACTCCCGTTTTGTAAAACAATAACAAGCACTCATCTTAGAGGAAAGCTGTCCGGAAACGGGCAGCTTTTTTTTAACCTACATTTGTTCCGATGCGGTTTCTTTTTACCAGGAAAGTCCTGCTGTTGCTGATCGCAGCCGCCTGCCTGATTTTTGCAATACGGATGTTCGAGCTGGGATTCAATACCGGGCAGGTATCCACCAAAGTTTATATCACAATTATCGGAGTCATTTTCCTGGGTGCAGGGGCTTTTGTCGGGGTGCAGCTGGCGCGGCGAAAAACAATCGTCACCTATATACACAAACAGCCGGAGATCCACGTTGAGAATAAGGGTATCCTGACCGACAGAGAAACCGAAGTATTGAAAGGCATAGCTGAAGGAAGAAGAAATAAAGAGATCGCTGAAGTGCTTTTTGTAAGCGAGAACACCGTCAAAAAACATATAAACAATATCTATTTCAAACTCGATGTTAACCGGCGCACCCAGGCTGTTGCAAAAGCCAAACGATTGAATATCATTAAGGAGAAAGAATAAATCACCCGAAAGTAGTAGAAGAAATACCTTTTCGGGTGAAACAACAAGGGCAGTAGCCGCGGCAAATTTGTTCAAAATTAATAACATGAAAAACGTTTCAATCCGCTTTGGCATTATTGCCGGCATCATTATTATCGCTTACAGCATTCTTGTTTTCCTCGTTATGGGTGACTTTTCAAGTATGGACGCGGGAGATTTTAAAAAGGTGGAGATGCTGGGCTTCCTCCGGTACATCATACTTTTCCTGACAGTATTTCTTTCGATACGTTACTTCAAAAAACAAAATAGTGGTGAAGGAACATTCAGGCAGTTGTTCCTCGCGGGCCTCTATACCGCACTGGTAATTGCAATGCTGGTTGGTCTGATGGAATTACTTTACATGTGGCTCAACCCGCAGTTCATCAGCCAGTACGCAGAACTGAGTACAAGAAAACTGCAGGAATCCGGCGCATCTGCTGAGCGGATCGCTGAACACAAAAAGCAACTGGAGCAATTCAGCTGGATGGCAAGCCCCGCCATCATGGGCGTTTATTATTTTCTGGAAACCGCTGTCCTGGGAGCAATCTGTTCTGCGATCGTCGGTTTACTGATGAGAAGAAGAACCAATCCTGTTACCCGGCAGGGCTAAGCGTTTCACCCTGTTAGGACTCCGGTGCCTGCTATTTGCTTTATCTTCACCGCATGTCCTTTCAGGAAATCTGGCAGCACTTTCTGTTGAATATAAGGGAAACCCGGTGGCAGGAATGGGTGAGTACGGTTACTCAGCTCGCCAGCGTCGTTTACGCAAGAAAAAATAACATACTGGTTTATCCCACGGGCATTATCGGAGTGTTACTCGCTGCCTGGGTGTACTTTTTCCAGACACATCCACCGTTGTATGCCGACGCCAGCCTTAACCTGTATTATTTCGCCATGAGCGTTTATGGCTGGTATAACTGGGTTCAGAAGAAAGACGCGACGCATCATGTCTTCCCGATCAGCTGGTGTAATGCAAAAGAGCTGCGCACCGGTATTCTGATGTTCCTTGTTTCGTGGATCGTGATTTATATCGTTCTCGACCGCTTCACCAACTCGAATACACCGGTGCTCGATTCCCTTGTGTCTGCCTCGGCCATCACTGCCATGTGGTGGATGGCAAAGCGAAAAATAGAAAACTGGCTCGCGTGGACAGCATCGAATCTCGTTGCGATTCCACTCAATTTTTATAAGGAGCTGATGCTTTTTACCCTGATGTACGTGGTGTTCCTGGTACTCGCATGGATGGGGTTCCGGAGCTGGAAAAAAATGGCTGAACAGCCTGAAGGCGCATGAAGAAGATAGTGATCATAGGACCCGAGTCGACCGGCAAGAGTAGTTTATGCCGGCAGCTTGCGGAGCACTACTCTTCAACATGGTGCCCGGAATATGCCAGGGCCTACCTGGAAGCGCTTGATCGACCTTATACTTACGAAGATCTTTTGCAGATAGCCAAAGGTCAGCTTGAGCTCGAAGATGACATGGTTCGGAAAACAATCACCAGTCCCTGTTTCATTGATACGAATATGTATGTTATGCAGGTGTGGTGTGAATATGTTTATGGTAAGTGTCACCAGTTTATCCTGGATGAACTGGTCTCCCGTCAATATGATCTTTATTTACTCTGTAATGTAGATCTGCCATGGAGTTATGACGCATTGCGGGAATATCCTGACGAAGCACCGCGAAAAGAACTGTACCGATACTACAGGGAGCTGATGATCGAGCAAACATCACCCTGGGTTGAGATTTCAGGGTTAGGCGTGGATCGGTTCGATGCTGCTGTAGCTGCTATTGATAGAATCACCTGATCAGCTGTTGCAGTCTCTTATCCGTTGAAATATTATTCATCTGCCGCAGAATAAATGCGCGCTTCCAGCTGACCCAGCGGCTCATCGGCTTCACCGTATATTTCTTGGGGTTGGGGAGGCAGGCGATGATCGTTGCAGCTTCTTCACGGCTGAGTTGTTTTGCCGACTTCTGATAATAATGTCGCGCCGCAGCTTCGATGCCGAATATACCCGGTCCCATTTCAATAGTGTTAAGATAAACTTCCAGTATCCTTTTCTTTCCCCAGGTCCATTCAATCATCTTAGTGAAATAAAATTCAGGGGCTTTCCGGATATAGCGGAAGACGCCCGAACCCTGCCATAGAAAAACGTTTTTTGCCGTTTGCTGTGAAATGGTGCTGGCTCCGCTGCCTCTTGCCCGCTTCTTTTTTCGTTTGGTGGTTTTCCCATCCAGGCTTTTTTCAATAGCTATCCAATCGAAACCGTTGTGAACCGGGAATAGCTGATCCTCGCTGGCAATCGCCGCAAGTTTCACATGGGGAGAAATGTTATCCCAGCTCACATAATCCCGTTTCAGTCCGTACCCACCGGCATAATTCACCAGTTGGGTGGCAGTGAGCGGGGGCCAAACCCATTTGCACAACAGCAGGTAAACGGTGGACGTGATAAACAGGATCAGCAGAATCTTTAAAGTACGCAACAGTATCCTGCGTAATAAACTTTTCTTTTTTCGGGCACGCACCATCGTCAAATTATTTTACGGCTGCCGGTATGTACAGAATCCGGTATTTTCTGCCAATGTAATAATAATCGCGATGTAATTGATTGATCAAAACGCCGCCGAGAAAGATCACGGACGCAGCGATGAGATTCGATCCATTGATGGTCTCTTTGTTAATCAGGCTGTTGATGATATGCAGGCCCGCATATCCCGCTGAACCCAGCATCATCAGGCCGGCAAGGCTTGCTTCTGAGAAGCGGTTGCCCGTTTTTCTGATCGCATAGATGTCGCTTACCGCGAACCGTCTTGCCTCATAAGTAATAGTATCGGTCAGGACGCTGCCGATCGCTGTGAATCCACGAGCGATCTGCTGGTGGGCAATCCAGACTGAATCATGCCGTACACGCCTGATAAGTCCTTCGACGATCTTCTGGTCTTTGGAGATGAACTGGATGAAAGTACCGGTGTAAAACCTTTCTATGGTTTTGCCGGACCTTTTTTTCAGCAGGAAAAAATCTTCGGTTTGTGCGGAGGCACAGAAAGCGAGCGCGATGCAGGTGGTGAGCAGTAGTGGTTTCATGGCAAACCAAGATACGGTTGCTCTTAGCAAAGAATCCGTTAAAGCTTTTCGTAAAACAGCGTACCTATTATGAGGGCGATACCAAATCCAACCAGCACCACGCCGGAGATCTTGTTGATGATGTGAATATTGTGGGGTGTAAGCCTTGGCCGCAGCCTTCCGGCCAGCAGCACTTTTGCAGAGTCTGCTGTAAGCACAAAAACCAGGCAAGTGCTGAACATGATGATCCGGTAATACATGGAAGTGTCGAGTACAGAGGTGGCAATTACAAGCCAGAAGGCAATGACGCCCGGGTTGAGAATGTTCATGAAAAACCCCGAAAGGAAGATTCGCAGCATGTCTCGCTTACGCATCTTAATGATGTGTGTTCCTTCCTCATTCACCACAACTTTTTTGAAAAAGAAAACATACACGCCGAGGATCATCAACAGCACACTGCCGCCAATGCCAATCTGGGTTTTATAATCGAGCAGATCTGTAAAAAGTTCTGTGAATACCTGGCTGATCAGAACGAGTGCAATATCGCTGGCGCTAACTCCTGCAACGAAAGCGAAGCCGCCCTTATATCCGTTGTTCAGGCTTTGTTTGATGATTGAAAAGATAACAGGCCCTACTGTAATACTCAGCATAAAACCGAGCGCAATTCCTTTGAGCAGGGCAGCAATCATTCAGAATTTTGTTATCCGCTAAAATAAAAGTTTTCGTTAAACGACTTCGCCTTTGAGGTAACTGATCCAGTCTTTCAGCATGGAACCTTTCAGTACCCGCGGAAATTTATGTTGTCCGCCTATCT
>DASVBM010000283.1:0-7449 GCA_036375835.1 Chitinophagaceae bacterium
TATAAAAAAAGGACAGCCGAAGCTGTCCTTTTTTTATACTACTATCGTCTAAGAACAATATCTATCGAATAGCCATCACTCAGATCAGTTCTTTCAGCTTTTCCACCACCGCGTCGATTTCCGCACGTGTATTATGGCGGGAAAAGGAGAACCGGATGGCCACACTGTGATTTTCCGGGTTCACGGCGCGGATCACGTGGGAACCCATATCCGTCCCGCTGCTGCAGGCGCTTCCGCCCGAAGCACAGATATTATGGATGTCCAGGTTGAACAAAAGCATTTCACTTTTTGTCGTCTTCGGAAAACTTGCGTTCAATACGGTGTAAAGGCACCTGCCTGTGCAATCGCCGTTGAAACGTACGCCGGGAATATGGGCTTCCAGCTGCGCTTTCATATAAGCCTTCAGGTCCTGGATGTAAGCCATATCTCTTTCAAGATTTTCAGTGGCTATCTCAAGTGCCTTCGCGAAACCGACTATGCCATACAGGTTCTCGGTACCGGCGCGCATATTCCTTTCCTGGCCGCCGCCGTGTACAAGGGGGTTGATGCGCACCGACGAGTTCACGTAGAGCATCCCCACGCCTTTCGGTCCATGAAACTTATGACCCGCGCCGGTGATGAAATGAACATATATTTTCTTCAGGTCAATCGGGAAATGCCCAACCGTCTGCACCGTATCGCAATGAAAGACCGCGTCGTATTTCCGGCAGAGTTCCCCCACCGCTTCGATGTCCAGAATATTACCAATTTCATTATTCGCGTGCATCAGCGTCACCAGCGTCTTCTCCTGGATAGCTGAAAGCAACTGCTCCAGGTGGCCGAGATCGATATGGCCGTCCGGTAACAGATTCACATAGCTGAGCGTGATCTCACCCCGCTTCTGCAGATGTTCAATTGTATGAAGCGTTGCATGGTGTTCTATCCTGGAAGATATCACATGCCGGCAACCGAGATCGTGAACAGAAGCCATAATCGCGGTGTTGCTGCTTTCGGTACCACCCGAAGTGAAGAAGATTTCAGAAGGGTGCGCGTTGAGGATCTTAGCAACCGATTTCCTCGCGTTCTCAATGGCCATCCTTGTTTCCCTGCCATAGCTGTATATCGATGACGGATTACCGAAATGGGTAGTAAGGTAAGGCATCATCGCTTCCAATACCTGCGGGTCCAGCGGGGTTGTAGCGGCGTTATCCAGGTAGATTCTGTTCATTGCGAGCGTCAATGGGGTGGCATTTAAAGCCGCAAAAATATAAGAAACCAGCCAAAACAGGGATAACAACAGCCAGATCGAAGGTTAAAATGGAATGAAACTCAGCCTACTGGATGGTGAGTTTGCGACTGAACCGCACCGCCTTGCTCACTACCTGTAAAATGTAAACACCTACGGTAGCTTCTTTGGGAAGAATGATCGGTTGTATGGCTGATCCGCCTTCAAACTCAAGGGTTTTAAGAAGATATTTCCTGCCACTGGTATCGTAGAGGAAAACCTGGTATTTACCTTTTTCCAGGTTCTGCATTACCAGGCTGAAACTGGTTGATACTACCGGATTTGGGTTGATAGAAATGTCTGCATTGGCCATCAATGACGCACTGACCATCTTGTCCTGCAAAGTCGTTTTGCCCGCATTCGTCTGTGCAGCAGCAGCAAACGTACAGAGGGCGGCAATCCAGATAGCAATAAATCTTTTCATAATCAACTCCTTATCGTCTTTCGCAAAGCCTTTCCTGGTCAATAAAGCCGGGACCTTGTAATTAACGAATAGAGTAAAACGAAAAGCGTACCGGAAATGTTAAATGCGGTATTTCTTACATGTACTCCCTGATATCCTGCATAATCCGTTTTGCAATATTGTCTGCAGTGGTTTCGAAATTACTCTCCGCGTAGATCCGGATGATGGGCTCGGTGTTACTGGTGCGGAGATGCACCCAGTCATTATCGAATTCTATCTTCAACCCGTCTTCGGTATTCATCGGGTTGTGTTTGTATTTTGACTGGATGCCTTTAAAAATCTTTTTGATATCGAATCCGTTTTCCAGTTCGATCTTGTTTTTACTCATGAAATAATCGGGGTAGCTGCCGCGGATCTGCTTTGCCGTTTTTTTCTGTCTGGCCATAAAACTCAGGAAGAGCGCGATGCCGATGAGTGCGTCGCGTCCATAATGCAGGTCCGGCACAATGATGCCGCCATTTCCTTCGCCGCCGATAACGGCATTCACTTCTTTCATCTTTCTGACCACGTTCACCTCTCCCACTGCGGACGGGCTGTATTGCCCACCGTGCTGCACGGTTATATCGCGGAGTGCACGGGTGGAAGAGAGATTACTCACGGTATTTCCCTTCCGGCTGCTCAGCACATAATCCGCTACCGCAACCAGTGTATATTCTTCGCCGAACAGAGACCCGTCTTCACACACAAAACACAAGCGGTCAACATCCGGGTCTACAGCGATACCCAGGTGGGCCTGTTGTCTTTCCACTTCCTTGCAAAGCTGTGTGAGGTGCTGCGGCAATGGTTCGGGGTTATGCGCAAAACGCCCGTTCACTTCTTCGTTCAGTACTGTCACATCCTTAACCCCGAGCGCCCTGAGCAGGGCCGGCACGGCTATGGCGCCGGTACTGTTGATCGCGTCGAGCACGATTTTGAATTTTGCCTTTTTAATGGCAGCGATATCCACCAGTGGATAGTTCAGGATCGCCTCAATGTGCTGATCCAGGGCAGAAGTATTCTGGCTGTAGGAGCCTAGTTTGTCAACTGCTGCAAAATCATACTCATCCGCCGAAGCAATGGCGAGCAATTCCTCACCGTCTGCGGCACTGATGAATTCGCCATCGCTGTTCAGCAGCTTCAGCGCGTTCCATTCCTTTGGGTTGTGGCTGGCGGTGAGAATAATACCACCGTCTGCATTCTCGAACTTCACAGCCATTTCTACGGTAGGCGTTGTGCTGAGACCGAGATCCACCACATCGAAGCCGAGGGCATTCAGCGTACTCACCACGAGCCGCTGCAGCATCTCACCACTGATTCTGCCGTCCCTGCCGATCACCAGCTTCTTTGCCCTGGCGCGCCGGGACAGCCAGGTGCCGTAAGCCGCGGTAAAACGGACAATATCCAGCGGTGTAAGCGCTTCTCCCGGCCTGCCACCGATCGTTCCACGAATTCCTGAAATGCTTTTTATTAACGCCATCCTGAAGTAATTTGAAGATTGCAAACTTAAAACATCCCCCCGAAAATTATTACCGCTTATAACGGCCGCGGAAAATAACCGAACACTGCCGGCCTTTATCTTTGCCTCGCAATGCCTGAAAAAAACTGGTTTAAACAGTGGTTTAACTCGCCCTACTATCACCTGCTGTATGATCACCGGGATGATTCTGAGGCCATTCAGTTCATCAGACGCGTGATCAACTTCCTGCAGCCGCCGCCCGGCAGCGTTATGCTCGATGTGGCCTGTGGAAAAGGCAGGCACAGCAAGGCGCTGGCCGATATGGGGTACGACGTTACCGGAATTGATCTTTCCGCCGATTCCATTGCGGAAGCGAGTCGCCATGCAAACGAGCACCTTCATTTTTATGAGCATGATATGCGCCTGCCCTTCCGCGTGAACTATTTCGATTATGCTTTCAACCTGTTCACCAGCTTTGGTTATTTCAGAACAGACAGGGAGCACAATAACGCGATACGCACCATCGCCACCAGCCTCCGCAACGGGGGCACCTTCGTGATAGATTACCTGAATGTACATTATGCCGAAACCAACCTGACCAAAACGGAAACGGTGGATAAAAACGGCGTCACCTTCCACATCAGCCGCTGGCATGATGAGAAACATATCTACAAACAGATCCAGGTACAGGACAAGGGCCAGCCACTGCACCATCTTTACACGGAGAAAGTAGCCAAGTTCTCACTCGGCGATTTTACAGACATGCTTGCCTATCATCATATGCAGGTCCAGGAGGTCTTCGGTAATTATGAACTCGGCAGGTACGATGTAAAGCATTCGCCGCGGATGATCATCGTAGCCAGAAAGAATATACGGACACAGGCCTAGAGCATCTGCCGCGCCTTGATTTCGAGGTATTTGTTCAGGGTGTTTACGGTAAGGTGCCGGGGTTCCGTCAGGATGGTGATGATCCCCTGCTGCTGTAACTCGGCCACAATCTGCTGCTTTTCCGAGGCAAACTTCTCTGCTACCGCCCGGGTATACACCTGGCGGAGGTTCTGCGCCGATTCATCCAGTATCGCCCCGAGTTCGGTGTTTTCGAAGAATACGGTAACCAGCAGGTGGTCTGCCGCCAGTTTACGCAGGTAAGGAAGCTGGCGGCGCATCGCACTCAATGATTCAAAATTCGTGAACAATACCAGCAGGCTGCGCTGTGAAACCCTTCGCCGTACCAGCACGTATAATTTTTCGTAGTCGGCTTCCAGGTAACGCGTCTTCTGTTTGTAAAGCACGTCCAGTACCGATTGCATCTGCGACAGCTTCTTCTGCGCCGGCAGGAATGAACCGATTTTTTCGGCGAAGCTTATGATCCCCGCCTTATCCTGTTTCATCAATGCAACGTTACTTAACACCAGCGCGGCATTAATTGAATAATCCAGGAGACTGAGTCCCTCGAACGGCATTTTCATCACCCGGCTCTTATCGATGAGGCAATAGACCTGCTGGCTTTTTTCGTCGGTGTAGTTGTTCACCATCAACTGTCCTTTACGGGCAGTCGCCTTCCAGTTTACGGTGCGGTAATCGTCGCCGGTTACGTACTCCTTGATCTGTTCGAACTCCATGGTATGACCCAGGCTGCGAACCTTCTTCACCCCTACCTCGCTGAGGCGGTTGCTGATCGCCATCAACTGGTATTTCCGCATCTGGATATACGAAGGATAAACAGGGACTACCGAAGCGGCCCCCAGCGTATACCTCCGCCTGAACAAGCCAACAGGTGAAGCGGCAAAAACACGGATATGTCCAAACTCGTATTCGCCCCGCTTTACAGGCCGGAGCTGGTAAGTGATGCGGCCCGACTCATTTGCTTTCAACTGCAGCCTGAAATCAACGTCACGTTTCTGGAACTGGTGGGGTATCTCATCGATCACCCTTAACTTCACGGTGAATGGATAACCATTTTCAAAATGCAGGTATACCGGGTTATCATCGCCATTACTCATCCTTTCCGCAACCGAGCGGCTGGCGGTGATTGCGCTTGACCGGTACAGCAGGAGGTAATCCACGACCGTCAATATCGCCAGCGTAATCAGCGCGATAAAAGGAAGGAAACCTAACCAGGGAAGGAAAAATCTCAGTACAAAAAGTATTGTACAGGCGATGAGGGCGGTATGCCACCGCGCAGTTACGAATAATGAACCGATATATTTTTTCCAGGCTTTTCGCACGGTACTTATCTTGGAACTTCGATCTTTTTAATGATACCGGAGATGACCTCTGCCGGCGTGGCGCCTTCCATTTCTTTCTCGGGCGTAAGGATGACGCGGTGCGTGAGCACGGGCTGAAGTACCTCCGCCACGTCATCCGGTGTAACGAAGCCCCTGCCGCGCATGGCAGCAATCGCCTTCGACGACTTCAGCACGGCCACTGAGGCTCTCGGGCTGCCTCCGAGGAACAGAGATTTATTATTCCTTGTTTCATACACCAGGTCGGCGATGTAACGCATCACCTTTTCTTCCAGGTGAACCGATGCGACAGTTTTCCTGAAGCTGAGCATATCCGCCGCCGAGACCACCGGCTGAACAACCTCGGTGAAATGCGTAGTTAATCCCCGGTGGGCGTGTTCCAGTATCCGGACCTCTTCCTCCGGCGTAGGGTATTTCACTTCAATCTTAAACAGAAACCGGTCGAGCTGCGCTTCGGGCAAACGGTAAGTGCCCTCGTGTTCTACCGGGTTCTGCGTGGCCAGCACCATAAATGGCTCATTGAAGCGATGGGTTATCCCATCATAGGTGATCTGCCTTTCTTCCATTACTTCAAACAGGGCAGCCTGTGTCTTTGCAGGCGAACGGTTGATTTCATCTATCAGGACGAGGTTACTGAACACCGGCCCCGGTTTGAAGCTGAAGCTGGCGGTTTGCGGATTGAACACCGAAGTACCAATAACGTCGCTGGGCATGAGGTCAGGCGTGAACTGTATTCTTGAGAACGGTACTGCCAGCGTTCTTGCCAGCAGTTTCGCCATCAGCGTTTTTGCCACGCCGGGTACGCCTTCTATCAGTACGTGCCCTTCCGCCAGCATCGTCGCGATCATCAGGTCGATCATCCGCTCCTGCCCCACCACTACTTTGGCGATCTCCGATTTAATGCGGCTTACCGCGTCGTTTAACTGGGATACGTCAATTCTGTTCTCCATGTATTAAGTTTTGGAAAGTGTATAAAATTCATCCAGCCGCCTGTTCAGTTCCAGCAGCATGGTATCCGTGACTTCGTATTCCCTGGGAATATCGTACACCAGGCCCGCCAGTTCACGTATTATGTTTTCGTCCACACCCGACTTACGGTGCAGCGCCTGTATGAATTCTTCGTTTAGCTCGTTTGTCTGGATGTAGTAGCGCTGCCTCACGTGCTGCATCCAGTACTGGAGCAGGTTGTGCGCAATTCCTCTGTTATCGTGCTGGCTGAGGTAAACAGCGGATACTGTTTTCACAAAATCAACCGTCGTATTCCGCAATGGTTCGATTACAGGGATGATGCGTTGCCTGCGTTTCATCTCCACCAATGCGAATACAACCATAGCAACGATAGAGAGCCGCAAAGCCCAGCGCAGCCATTCATTCGACAGAATAAACCGGAGCGGGGTCTGCGGGCCGGTACGCCCCTGTTTGTAATACTCATCCCAGTAAACCGTGTTCACCGCCACCGGCAGGTAAGAAAATGCTTTTGCTACGTATTCATAATTTTTATCCGATAGCATCGAGTAATTGCTGAATACCAGCGGCGCTGCATGCACCAGGAATGCGCCACTGCCCACTTCCACTTTAATAAAGTTGGGATTATTTCCCCGCGAAACACCAAGTATTATGGTTGAGTCCTTTTTGTTCAGGGACCGGAAATACTGACCAGCGACAGAACGCCTGGCGATGTAATCCTGCTCAGACCTTAAGGCCGGGTTGGTAAAATTATAGGAAGTGGAATCACTGGTGAGGAAGGGAACAAAATCATCTTTTTCAATGCC
This sequence comes from Chitinophagaceae bacterium, assembly GCA_036375835.1. Lineage (GTDB taxonomy): Bacteria > Bacteroidota > Bacteroidia > Chitinophagales > Chitinophagaceae > JAEZDC01. Next base: position 7,181 of record DASVBM010000283.1, read on the forward strand.
GAGTGTATCGAGCAACTTGTCTGAAACCCGGCCGGCAGACACAAACACGTAATTACCCATTTCAACAAACTTCAGCAGTTCGCTTATATCCGCTTCCCCGGCACGGAAAGAGGGAGCGACGACAACATAGGCGGCATTACGGATATCCCGGTCGTGCAGCAGGTTATAGGCCGGCTCACGCAGGCTAAGCAGTGAAGCCGAGGGAAACAGGTCATGCAACCGGTCATAAAGAATATAACTGCCGAAGGGATTTTTGTCATCCTTGCTCA
>DASVBM010000463.1:0-4598 GCA_036375835.1 Chitinophagaceae bacterium
GCAGTAATCTGCGCTGCGCGCATCATCAAAATCAGTGGTGAATCCGATCTGATTATTGATAACAAGGTGAATCGTGCCACCGGTATAATAGCCCTTCAGGTAGCTCATCTGAACGATCTCGTACACGACTCCCTGGCCGGCGAGTGATGCATCGCCGTGGATAAGGATCGGAAGCACCTTGTCGTAGTCGTGATTGTATACCACGTCTGCCTTTGCCCTTGCAAAACCCAGCACTACCGGGTCAACAGCCTCGAGGTGAGAAGGGTTCGGAGATAATTTAAGGTGAATCTTTTTGCCGCTGAAGGTTTCGACTTCTGAACCAAATCCGAGGTGGTATTTCACGTCACCGCTGCCCATTGTAGTATCGACCGAACTCGCTTCGAATTCTCGAAAGATCTGTTCATATGTTTTACCCAGAACGTTAGCCAGCACGTTGAGTCTTCCACGGTGTGCCATGCCAATAACGACTTCCTGCACGCCGTCTTTGGCAGCGGTATCAATAATGGCATCAAGTGCAGGTATCGCGGTTTCACCACCTTCCAGTGAAAACCTTTTCTGGCCGATATACTTTGTATGGAGAAATTTCTCGAAGATTACTCCTTCGTTAAGCTTTTCGAGGATCCGCTTCTGCTGGTCAAGCGAAAGTGGCTTCCATAGCCTTTGTTCAACTGCGGTCTCCAGCCACTGTAGTCTTTCAGCATCGTTGATATAGGTGTATTCGATACCTACCGAAGCGGCATAGATCGATTGCATCCTTTCGATGATCTCTTTCAGCCTGGCTCGTGGCATTCCAATGAAACTGCCAGCTGCAAAACGGTTTTCAAGGTCCGTTTCCGAAAGCCCGAAATGTTCCAGCTGAAGATTCGCCTTCCGGTCTTTCCGGGGCCTGATCGGGTTAGTTTTTGCAATCAGGTGAGCCTTTTTACGATAGGCCTCTATCAGTTGGAATACACCAAACTCCTTACTTAAAGCCGCGCCGTCGGCTCCCGCTTCTCCTGGTTTCTCAGCTCGTGCAACCCCGGTGCCGTTTAAGGAACTTACCGCAAAATCAAACCCTTCGAAAAATTTTTTTAGTTCAGGATCAACGCTTTGTGGATTATCCAGGTACTGATGGTAGAGGTTTTCAACAAATGACGGGTGCGAATTAGTTATATATGAAAAATCCTTCATTATTCGTTGTTGCTGATGGGCTGCAAATATCGGCAGTTTAAACTGATTTTAATCGGTCAAAAGCAGGAAACTAAATGAACTTATGTCCCTTTCGGTATCAGTTTGCGGGGTAGGAAAAAACAGGTTTCGACTACCTGTTTTTTAGGCTGTAAACCATAAAAAAGTCTTAACCTGATAGAATTTTGAACTAAAATTTCGGGTTTTGGTTGCCACCCCTTACCTTTGCCGTCCGAAAATTTCGCGACCTAAAAAAGGAAATAATGGCAAACCATAAAGCTACCAAGAAAGACGTAAGGCAAGCTACCAAGCGCAGGGACCGTAATCGTTATTATGGCAAAACTACGCGTAACGCGATTCGTGACCTGAAAGCCAGCGAAGGCACTGCTTACGGTGAAGCTTTACCAAACGTTATTTCCATGATTGACAAACTGGCTAAACGTGGTGTGATCCATAAGAACAAAGCCAGTAACCTGAAGAGCAAACTCGTAAAGAAAGCCAAGGCAACAGCCTAAGCGCCCGCTCAAACTATATTCAGATCCTGCCTTTTGGCGGGATTTTTTTTGTTACTTGATGAACTCCACTACGAACCGGTTGATCTTGTCACCGTCGGCCTCATAGTGAACTGTGCCAAGGTGCAGGTGGATAATCCTGTTGACGATGGAAAGCCCGAGTCCAAAACCCTTTTTTCCCAGTGAGTTCTGCCCCCTGAAAAACGGAATGAACAGACGGCTCCGCTCCTCTTCCGGTATCTGCTTGCCGGTATTTTCAAATACCACCAATACCCTTTCAGCAGTAGCTGACATCGTAATCTGAACCCTTCGGTTGTCTGAATATCTATGGGCGTTCTTGATGAGATTCATGAAGGCCGCTTTTAATAAGGCTTCGTTGCCTTTTACGCAAAGCAGGTTTTCATCATCCGGAATTTCCGAGAAACCGATGATGATATTGATGTCCGAAAGCATGCGCCTGGCGGATTCAACAGTTTCATAAAGCAGTTCGTCAATGCGGAGTTCAGGCCACTCACCCGCTGCGGCAATCTTTTCAAACTGTGATAATGACAATAAAGAATTGGTGAGGTCGATTAATCCCTGCTGGTCTTCCTTCAGGCTTTCCAGCACTTTCCGGTACTGTTCGGAACTGAGGTCCTGTCTCAATGCAGATTCGGTCTGTGACAGCATGCTGGCCAACGGAGTACGCAATTCATGTGAGGCATGATGCACAAAACTCTTCTGGATATTAAAAGCCTTTTCCAGGCGGTTTAGCATCTCGTTGAAGTTTCGCGCGATATGTGTGAGTTCATCATTGATCCTTCCGACCGGTACACGCTGGGTGAGATTGCTCTCGCTGATGCTGCCAATTTCTTCGCTGAGTCTCGTCAGCGGCCGGGTAATTTGGCGGGCATAAATAAAAGCGACAACTGCGGTTACTGCCACCGCCCCAAGGCATACAAACAGCAGGATCCAGAAAAGTGTATTGAGTTTCCGAATGCCCACCCGGTCGTAAGCCATCGATACGACGAAGACCTGAGACGCCGGAAAATATTTGATCACCCCCTCCCTGTCGCCAACATTGAACCGTTCACTGTTTTGTTTCCTCGCCGGAGCAAGATCTGCACTATCGAATATGAAAACTGATTTTGCAGGCGTCTGATGGATAACCCGGTAAGTGTTTGCGTCAACAATGTAGTCTTCCTCCTGGTAAAGATTTGTGCCGGACTGTACGCTCAGCTGCCGCATCATTGAATCCTGGTAGCGTTTGTCAAAATGAAGCGAATAGGTTTGCAGAGCCTGCTGCTCCACGCGTTTATAAAAATCCTCCCTCCTGTTATTATGGTACAAAAGGTATATTGCCGCCATCGAGCCGGAAAGTATAACTGCAACCAGTAAGGTGAAGAGAAGCGCAAACCGGAGTTTAAGGCTCATGAGATCGGCGTTTCTTTTACATAATAGCCGAAGCCGGGCTTGGTATGTATGAGCTTAGAGCCGAATGGTTTGTCAATTTTGTTGCGTAAGAAACTGATATAGACTTCAATCGTATTGGTACCAGTATCGAAACTAAGGTCCCAGACCTTTTCCAGTATCTCCTGTTTCGAGATCACTTTACCCTTGTTTCGCGAAAGCAGTACCAGCAGGGCGAACTCCTTGGCGGTCAGGTTCACAATTTTACCGGCCCGGGTAACCGTTTTGTTTTCCATGTCGATTTCGAGATCACCCACCACAATTCTCTCCGCCGCGTCATTTCCGGTTTCAGAACGCTTGATAAAGACTTTGATCCTTGCAAGCAACTCGTCAAAATGAAATGGTTTGGTTATATAGTCATCAGCGCCGAAATTAAAAGCGTCCATTTTATCCTGCAATTCACCAAGTGCGGTAAGCATTATGATGGGCACGTTCTTATTGATATCGCGGAATTCCTTGCAGAGCGCCAGGCCGTTCTTATATGGCAGGTTCACGTCCAGTACCACAAGGGCATAATTATGCTGCTTGAATAACTTCTCCGCGACAATACCGTCGTAGGCAACGTCTGTCTGATAGCCTTGCCGGTTCAACTCCTCCTGTATCACCTGCCCAAGTTTCGGTTCATCCTCCGCAAGTAAGATTCTTAGATTGTTTTCCATTAATTTGGCAACAGTTTCAACCACAAATTAATGAAAAAACTTATTTTTCTTTTAAGCTTTTTTTTATCTGCTTTTAATCTTTTGGGGCAGGATTTCCAGACCCCTTTTGAAAAAAGCAATGAAAATGAGACTGCTACTTACTTCCAATGCATTGAATTCTATAAAAAGCTGGCAGCCAGGTACTCCGCTGTAATAACAATCCGCACATGTGGACTGACAGATGCGGGTTACCCGCTCCACCTGGTCATTTTCAACAGCGCTGGCAAACTGAACCGCAGCCAGTGGAAGGAAGATCTGAGGATCCTCATTAATAACGGCATTCACCCCGGCGAACCGGATGGTATTGATGCCTCTATGATGCTGATCCGGGATGCTGCTTCAGGAAAAATCAAGATCCCGGCGAACGTTGTTCTGGCTGTTATTCCGGTATACAATATAGGCGGGGCATTGAACCGGAACAGTTTTTCACGGGTAAACCAGGAAGGCCCGGTATCCTACGGGTTTCGCGGAAACGCTCAGAACCTGGACCTGAACCGTGACTTCACCAAGTGTGATTCCAGGAACGCGCAGAGTTTCGCGGAAATATTTCATTTCATCGACCCGGAGATTTTCGTAGATAATCACGTAAGTGACGGTGCAGACTACCAGCACACAATGACCCTGCTCACCACCCAACACAACAAACTTGGCGGGCCAATCGGCAATTACCTCCACGAGGTTTTTGAGCCGGCGATATATAGCAACATGGAAAAGAAGAACTGGCCCTTGACCCCCTACGTAAACTTTTATTCAGCCGACCCCGACAAGGGCT